>NZ_CABSQO010000035.1:0-40058 GCF_902479755.1 uncultured Tissierella sp.
ACATTGTACCATACAGAGGTTGGAGTCCTCAATTTTCATTTAAGTTTACAAAACGATAAACAATTAAAGGAGGCATCTTAATGATTAATTTTATTTGGGCAGGTTTGCTTATCATTGGATTTGTAGTTGGAGCTGCTACAGGCAATCTTGAGGCAGTTACAAATGCAGCAATTGATAATGCAAAGACAGGTGTAGATTTAGCTTTGGGACTTATTGGAATAATGACTCTATGGCTAGGACTTATGAAGATTGCTGAGGATTCAGGACTAGTTGAGAAACTTGCAAAATTACTAAGACCATTAATGATTAGATTATTCCCTGATGTTCCAGCAGAACATCCTGCAATGGGTGCAATGATAATGAATATTGCTGCAAATATGTTGGGATTAGGTAATGCTGCTACACCGTTGGGATTAAAAGCAATGCAGGAGCTGCAAAAATTAAGTGATGACAAAGAAACAGCAACTGATGCAATGGTTACATTCTTAGCCATCAATACTTCTTCAGTAACATTAGTTCCTGCATCTACTATTGCAATATTAGCAGCGGCAGGAGCCACAAATCCTACGGAGATAATAGGACCAACATTAGTAGCTACTACTGTATCAACAGTTGTTGCAATTATTGCGTCTAAGACATTTCAAAAACTACCTAAGTATCAGATGAAAAAGGCTAATAACTAATATAAGATAAGGGGGAAGATCAATGTTCGTAAAAGTAATGCAAGCAATATCAATCTATGCAATTCCTGTAATAATTGTTGGTTTTATAGTCTTTGGAATGGCTAAAAAAGTTAAAGTATATGAATCTTTTACAGAAGGAGCTAAGGAAGGTTTCACTACTGCTGTAAGAATAATTCCTTTCCTTGTAGCAATGTTAGTTGCCATAGGCGCTTTTAGAGCATCTGGTGCTATGGATTTATTAACCAAGGCTTTAAGTCCTATAACTAATTTAATTGGTATGCCGGGAGAAGTATTACCTATGGCATTTATGAGACCCTTATCTGGTGGTGGAGCCCAAGGTATAATGACAGATTTAGTAACAACTCATGGAACGGAGTCATTAATAGGACGTATGGCAGCAGTTATGATGGGGTCAACAGAAATTACATTCTATATACTAGCAGTATATTTCGGTTCCGTAGCTGTTAAAAAACAGAGACATGCACTTCCAGTTGGATTATTGGCTGACTTTGCAGGATTAGTTACAGCTGTTCTTGTAACAAGATTATTCTTTGGAATGTAATATAACCTATAGGGGGAGTCGTTATGATTAAACCAAAAGCATTAAAATTAGGAGATACAATAGGAATTATAGCACCAGCTAGCCCTACTACAGAAGAAAGAGTTAAAAAAGCTCATGATAAGCTGATTGAAATGGGGTTTGAGGTAAAAATTGGTAAAAGTCCTTATGAAAAGTATGGATATTTGTCAGGAACAGATGCTGTCAGGGCAGAAGATATAAATGAAATGTTTAAAGACAAAGAAGTAAATGGAATTATATGTATTAGAGGGGGATATGGAACACCTCGTATTCTTGATTTATTAGATTATGAAGCTATAAAAAATAATCCGAAGGTATTTGTAGGATATAGTGATATTACTGCACTACATATAGCTTTTACCCAGATAACTGACTTAGTTACTTATCATGGACCTATGGTAGCCTCAGATATGATAGGAGATTTCTCTGAGTTTTCTAGGGACAACCTTTTTAAGGCAATTATGCAAACTGAACCTATGGGGAAAATATCTAATCCTCCAGAAGAAGAAATAGTTACTATAAATGGAGGTATAGCTGAAGGTAATATAATAGGTGGGAATTTATCTTTAATAGTAGATACAATTGGTACACCTTATGAAATAGATGTAAAGGATAAAATCTTATTTATAGAAGAAATAGGAGAAGAGCCTTACAATATAGATAGGATGTTAAATCAATTAAGATTATCAGGAAAGCTACATGATGCTAGCGGTATTATACTGGGGGATTTTAACAATTGTGTGTCTGAAAAGCATGATGAAAATTTAACTTTAGAGCAAGTAATCGATGATTATATAAAACCAATAGGTAAGCCTACTATATATAATCTTCAAGCTGGACACTGTGAGCCAATGGTTACCCTTCCATTTGGTGTAAAAGCTAGGCTTGATGCAGACAAAAAAGAACTTATAATATTAGAAAATTGTACAGAGTAAAAAATAATATTGCTAAGCGGATTATCCGCTTAGCAATATTGCTTTTTAAAGTTTCATAAGGGAATATTGCAAATGGTGGGATAATAATTCTAATAAATATTGAGAATCTGAATATAAGCTTATATAATAGTGTTAATAGAAGCTAAGAAGGAATATTATAATAAAGGTAGCTAAAACCTTTACTTAGGAGGATAAAATAATGAATAAAAGATTCATTTGTTGTTTACTCGTGATATTAGTAGTATTGCCTTTTTTAAATCCATCTTTAGTATTAGCTTATGGGAAGAAAGAGGATTTGAAAATACATTTTGATTCCATAATCGTGGATAGTCACAATGATACTATGATGAAGGTTATTGATAATGAAACCTGGTTACCTAAAGTAAATATCGGTAAAGATACAAAAAATCATATAGATATACCAAAACTAAAAGCAGGGGGATTGAAAGTTCCATTTTTTGCAGCATATACTGCTGGATATTATGGTAATGACTCAAAAAGTATAAGCAGAACATTGGCATTGATTAATGCTTTATATTGGACTGAAGTAAACAATAGAGATACATTTAAAATTGTAAGAACTGTAGAAGAAATTGAAAAAATAGTTAAGGATGGGAAAGTTGCGGCAGTTCCTACTATCGAAGGCGGATATTCATTTAATGAGAGTAATGCCATAGAACTCGTTAATCAATATTATGATTTAGGAGTTAGAGTAGTAGGATTTAACTGGAATTATTCAAATTATTTAGGAGAAGGATGTAACAGGATATATGGTGATCCTAAAAAAACTCCATCCTCCGGTGGACTTACAAAATTAGGAGAGAAATTGGCTATTGAAATGAATAGACTTGGTATGCTAATAGATGTATCTCATATGGCTGAAAGTACTTTTTGGGATATTATAGCTATTTCAAAAGCACCCATAATAGCATCGCATTCAGGAGTTTACTCCTTGAGAAAGCATCCTAGGAATCTAACAGATGAACAATTAAAGGCATTGGGTAAAAATGGAGGAGTAATAGGCATAGTATTTTATCCAGATTTTTTGACAGATTCGAAGTCAGCATATATAAAGGATTATGTAGACCATATTGATTATGCAGTAAAACTAGCAGGGATTGATCATGTAGGGATAGGCTCTGATTTTGATGGGGGAAGATTACCTAATGATATCAAAGACTCTTCAGAATTGTATAAAGTTACTGAAGAATTAGTAAGAAGAGGATATTCGAAGGAAGATATAGGGAAACTCTTGGGAAAGAATACTTTGAGGGTTTTAAATGAGGTTCAAAGGATAGCTAAAGCCAATTCTAAGAATTCTAAAAGGAATCTATATATTACACCAGAACTCAAAATGGGGGAAATAGTAGTAAATTCTACACCTTTATTAGCTTCAAAGATAGAAATCTTAAGTGGGGCGAAAATTGATGAAACTAAGTCTAGAATAATAGTTGACGGTATTTCATATAAACCTATTTATAATGAAAAGACATCTAATTTGTCTCTAAAAATAAAAAAACCATTAAAAGAAAAATTTCATGTAGTTACTTTTGAAGTCTGGGATAATAAAGGAGATATTCAAAGAGAAACTAGAATCTTTTATATAAAATAATTGAAACAGCAAGGAAACCCTTGCTGTTTCAATTATTTCTGCATATTTTCCTTAAGATAAAGATAAAATTAGCCAATTTTTAAATATTCCAGAAAATGAAGTGGCAGTTATCATGATCACTATGGGTAAGATGGACAAAAAATAGTAGTAAAGTTAGAGGTTATAGAAAGCCAGCTGCTGAATTTGTAAAATTTTATTAAAAAATAACATTTAATTCGTTGATAATCAAAAAGAAAAATCTTCAAATCAGAACAATCAAAATGCCGAAAAGCTGCATAAACACTATATTTTTTTGATGGTCCTGCATTTCAACTTTGCACAGTATAGAAACAATCTTTCGGTACAATGTATTGTCGGGGGCGTCGGTCTTTATGATGATTACTTTCCAGCATCACCACCTTCAGACTAATGTTGCCATGATATAGGGACATATAAATAGGGAGGCAAAACAGTATTTTCATTTCCTTTTGCTGCATTTATTTGAATTTGGGTCAAAAACAAACTATGGCTTAAATCAGTATTTTTGATATTGGTATCTCTCATATCTGCCCCTAGGAAATTTGCACCCAGTAAATTAGCCTCTTCTAAGTTTGCAGCAATCAATAAGGACATACTAAAATCTTTACCAATAAGATTTTTCTGCTTGAAATTTCTACCCATGTAATTTGGGTTAGAATCTGATTTTCCATGATTAGAAAACTTATCTGCAATATTTAAACAGATTTTTCTCAAAACTAAACTTGATTTTTCCCGAAATGATTTTATATCCATATTTTGAATTATCTCCAAGGATTGACTGGTTAGTTCTTTCCCTTGGTTAAGTAGTAGGCTGATTTGTTCTTTCTCTGATTTTTCCAAACCCAATGTCGAAGCAATTGTTAAGTACCAAAGCACTTGATGTACCTGCATAACGGTTGAGAAGGAATCAAAAATAGTTTTAGCTTCCTTTGGTGAAAGGGCTTTCCAGTTTGGCGGTTCTGTTAAATGGCTGGTGATCTGTTGACCTGCTCCAAAACAATCATAGGCCATACATCCCTTTAACCTCTGCTTAGAAAGAGCTGAATGTATTTTGCATTTATAATCGTGCTGTAAATGATTACATGGTATGCCAGCGTTTTTGTTATCTGGGAAGCCGTCTATCTTTGAAAAGTAAAGAGCAACACAGCATAAACCGCAGCATTTACTACAGTCTATTGTATATGGTTTGAAGATAGATAAATCAATATCAGGTTCAAATAGCGTATTCATTTTATTCACTTCCTTCCTCACAGGTGTGCCACTTGTGACACCTTTGTGTTAATAGTATAATAATAAATGGTAAAATCGTCAATCTATCTACAATAAATGCTACATAAACCATAAAAATATGACGGGAGGAGAAACATGGAAAAAAAGAAAAATCCAATAAGTTACTAAAATAAATTTGTCCTCTTCCAGCTTCTTCAGCTTTTTTATAAGCTTCTATGAGAAGTTATGAGGACTTATGAGCCGCAAAATCAATAATAGATTGAAAATACTTCTTTCAACTTAAGTAAATCCTGCAAATGGTGTTTTATCTAAATAGTTGAAGTGCTATGGTTACTAATTATTTTCTTCATTGGTTCATTTATATTAAAATAATATTTAATATAAATGAACTTTTTTAATGGTACAATACTCTTATATAGAGATAGGGGTGAGGAAGTGGAGGAAAAACTACTAATCAAGCAAGCAAAAAATGGGGATAAAGAATCCTTGCTGCAACTAGTTATGGCTCAAAAAACAGATTACTATAAATTAGCCTATGTTTATATGAAGAATGAAGACGATGCTTTAGATGCAATGCAAGACATGATAGTCATACTATATGAAAATATACATAAACTCAAGAAAGATGACGCATTTTATAGTTGGAGTAAGACCATATTGGTTAACTCTTGTAAAAGTATATTGAAAAAGAAAAAGAAGCTTACTTCCTTAGAAGATATAAAGGAAGAAGGTATTTATGAAATCGATGAAAATCCAGAGGATAAGATAGTATTAGAAAAATACTTATCTAACCTAAGTCCTAATCATCAGGAAGTCATTAAATTAAGATATTTTCTAGACCTTGACTATGAAACCATAGGACAAATACTTAAAGTTCCTCTTGGCACAGTAAAGTCTAGAATAAGCATAGCTATGAGAAATTTAAGAGAATCCATGGAAAGGATGATATAAGTGGATAATATTGAAAGTCTATTAAATGAAGGAAAAAATAAATTAAATAAGTTAAAAATCCCAGAAAATGTGGAAGATAGATTGAGAGATGCCTTAGACAATATACCTAATAAAAAAAGAAAATTTCATATTAAATGGAAGGTTGCAGCATTGATTATTGCAATTCTCCTTATAGGATATAATGTAGATACTTTAGCTTATTATGCAAAGCAATTAATTGGATACGATAATGTAATGAATGGAACTTTACAAGAACTAAATGAGTTAGGGAAGGGGCAGATTATCAATAAATCCTGTACCTTTAAAGATGGAAGTAAGGTTACATTAGACGGTATAATGTTAGATGATAACAACTTAATTGTATTCTATACTATAAATGACCCTTCAGGGAATGTAGAAGAAATTTATCGGGATTTTGGATTTATGTATGTACAGGGGTTATTTGGAGTTACCTATAATAGAGGTGGTCATGGTCAAGTAAATGAAGATAAAACAGAGATGAAATGGATAATGACTTGCGATAAACCAATGTTTTATGAGAGAAAGATGAAATTAAAATTTCATTCAATTGATATGGAAGAAACGGGAATAATTGAATTCAAATTAGATAGAAATCAAGCCATGGGACATAGCTTGAAAATTGGAATTAATAAGGAGATTGAAGCAGATCAAAGAAAAATAAAAATTAAATCCTTAATAGCTTCTCCTACATCTACCGTTATAAAGGGACAAATTAAAAATATAATTGAACTGGGAATAGATAAAGTCAAGGGTGAACACTCTATGAGTAGTGATATAGAGTTGAGTATAATAGCCAATGGTAAAGACATTCAAAAGCAAGGTGCAAGTATGAGTGGAAGCACCAAAGGTAGTCGCTTTAATATGTCTTATGATGCATTACCTCATGACACAAAAGATATTCAAATAGTACTGAAGTCCTTTAGTGGTTATCATGATATTAAGGAAGTTATTGAACTACAGAAAGGGAAAATTAATAAGGATATGAAAATCCTAGAGCAAGATATAAGAATCAATGAAGTTTATGAATCAGAAGGAAATACCTATATAAATATCACAACAGATGAAGATTTAATATTAAGTACAGTGTTTTTAGATATAGATGGAGAGAAAGTCGAAGCGGAGCAAACTATTGAAGGAAATTTTGAAGATATAGTTGAAGGAGATACAGAAAAAATAAATCAGACTAGAACTATTGAATTTAAGGGAACAGGAGAAAATTTGAAACTAGATATTCAAAGGATTAGATATAATAGAACATACAATGAAACAATATATGAATACAGTATAGAGCAATGAGTTAGGGGCTTTCCCTAACTCATAAATATATAACCATTTCACCAGGCAATGATTTAATTTCTGAATATAATATATCTCTGTAATCCATACTTGATTTTTCATTTAAATTGCTAGAAATAGATGATTTTAAGTCCTTACCTATATTAATGAAATCTTGTATATCATCTTCTGTTAAAGTAGAAAAAACAGATTTCAATAAAATTTCCCCCTTAGATACGAAAAATAATTTATATCCATTGGTGATAGGCATCTTTAGTAGTATATCTTTTAAAAACATGGTTTTGTAACCATAGATTCCAGTTTTTAAATAGTTTAAACCATAGATCATATCCCTATAAACAGAAGCAGTTGCAAATTGAAGCTGAGCAGCTGCTTCTTTCATTTTTCCTTCTAATCTATTGATTAATAATATCATTTTTTTATCATCTGAGAAAATCTCTTGTAACGATTCTTTATTTTCTTCAAAGATACTTCTATCCATGGGAACTGGCATTAAATTATATTCAAAATCATAACCTTTATCAGCTTTGGCTATAGGATAAATATTTTTAAAGGAATTAATTAATTCAATTAATGAAAATTTTCTTCTAAAGGGACCATAGCAATTATCTTCTCTACTATTTACTATAGACAAAGGATTATAGATATTGAAATCTTCTACCTTTAGATAAACATATTTTTCATCATTTTTAAGCTGTGAATTAAACATAGGTTTTATTTCTTTAATTAAGTTGCATTCTAATAGTATTGCTTCTAAATGAGTATCTGTGACTATATATTCAATATCATCAATAAAAGATACCATTTTTTCTACTTTAGCCCATTTAGGATTATCTGCAAAATATGAACGCACTCTATTCCTAAGAGAAATGCTTTTGCCAACGTAAATAATCCTGCCATTGGAATCAAGCATTTTATAAATTCCAGATTGAGTCGGAATTGAATTTATTTTTTCTATTAAATGCTCTGGAATTTTACTCATAGATGTACCTTCTCTCCAATACCATATCTTTAGAATAATATTATACTAAAACCGATGGTGATTTAAAAGTAGCAAATCAAAGGGTATAAGTCTAAAACAGCCATAGAATTAGGAAAACTCTTAGTTTTGTTGTTATATAATTTGGGTATTCTCAATGTCCACAGTATAATAAAGATGGTAAGATAATATGTATTTGAACAGCTCACGGAGATTTCTATAAATAATTTATGAAAAAACTACAAATTTTGATAGGTTTTACTTCTTTGCTACGAAGTATTAAGTGAAAGGGTAATTACCTAGAATAATCTACATGTAGAAGGTTGTTAAAAAGAAGGTGACTATATTGAAAATAACTGAAGAAAATTTTATTGAACAGCTGATAAAAAGAAATGAGAAGGCTTTAGAGTATGTTGTTGACAATTATGCTTGGATTATTAAAACCGTTATAAAAAAGCATCTATATTGCATCCCCAACTTTTATGAGGAATGTATGAATGATTGCCTCTTGGCCATTTGGGACAATATAATCTACTATGATTCCAAAAGGAATAGTTTTAAAAATTGGATAGGAGGAATTGCAAAATATAAATCTATTGATTATGTTAGGAAGTATTTAAAGGATATAGAAAGTCAGAATATAGAAGATGTAGTTATTCATGCAGAAGATAATTCTCTAAAAGAGATTCTAGAAAATGAAATCAGAGAAGAAACTAAAAAGATGCTTTATACCCTATCTGTAGAGGATAGAGTGATTTTTAAGAAATTTTATTTTGAAGATAAGGATATGAATGAAATATCTAATGAAACAGGTCTAAGCAAATCAATATTATACAATAGGCTTTCTAGGGGAAAGAAGAAAATACGTAATGAGGCTCATATTGAAGGAGGCTGTAAGAATGAAGGATTCTAAGAATATTTATCAATTTTTGAATCAAGTCGATTTTAATATTGAAGATTATAATTGTGAAGAATTGAATAATATTGAGAAAAAAAGATTAAAAAAGACTTTTAAGAAGAACATAAGAAATAAAACTAGTCTTAAAGAGTTTGGAATAGCCGCCGCAATCCTAATATTAACCGTAGGAATCTTACTTCGAACACCTTTTGGAAGATATGTTTATGCTGCTGCAGAATCAAAAATTCAGGAAATATCCTACTCCATAGGTAGAATTTTTAATATTGAAAGAGATATTAAGCCCTATATAAATATGATAAATGAAATAAAGAAAGATAAAGGGATAGAAGTTAAGTTGAGTGAAGTAATTGTAGACAATGACAGACTAGTATTTAATACTATATTAAATACTACAGAACCGGTAGAAGGTGTGAGTTTTGAAAATGTGGATCTTTTTATAAATGGAAAAAAAATACCTAACAAATTAGGTATATCTCAAAAAACAGGTTTTGTAGACGATACAAAGACTTTATTTTATTCTTTATGCTCCTATGGAATCAATAGAATTGACCAGATGGAGGATATAGAAATAAAGCTAGTATTAAGAGATTTAAGGTATTATATAGGAGAGTTAAAAGATACGGAAGGCGTTAAAAGTGGTAAATGGGAATTTGAATTTACTGCTAATGGAAAAGAATTGGTATTAAAAACTAAATCTTTACCTATTGATTATACCTTTACTATAGACAATCAGGTATATAGCCTTGAAGAGTTAGAATACAATCCTTTAAGACAAACTATTAAAGGAAAACGTGAAGTCATTGGAGAATATGAATACCCTCTTCGTATTGAGTTGCAAGGATATGATAATTTAAATAATAGAATAATATTTTTTATAGATTCATCATCTCCTGAGGGGGTTGTATTTGAATATCAAAAAAACTACGGATTTTTAAGGGAGTGGTCTGATGAAATTACATCTATTACTTTAACTCCCTTTGCTATGGATTATCCTGAAGGTAAACAAATTGGAAAGGAGTTTACAATATTTTTAAATAAATAGTATGAACATGGAGAGGATATCCTCTCCATGTTCATACTATTTTAGAAAGAAAATAAAACTATTGTATTCAAAGTAATATTATGATAATGTGCATTTAAAAGATTCTAAAGAAGATAAAAATAGGTATTCAAAAATTGACAGAAAGTCAAGAGGAGTATTGAGATGGCTATAATAATTATAGATAATACAGAAATAGAAGTAACTAAAAAGGATGTAAAAAATATTAATTTATCAGTTCATTCCCCAAATGGTGAGGTGAGAGTTTCTGCACCGAAAAATATGAAAGATGATGATATTAGAATATTTCTCCTATCAAAAATGTCTTGGATAAAAGGGCAACGAGAAAAATTCAAAAACCAGGAGAAAATTCCAGAGTATGAGTATATATCCGGTGAAAGTCATTGTTATTTTGGTGAAAGATATTTACTAAATGTGGTACATCAAAGTAGTAATAAGTCTAGAGTAGAAATAATAAATAATAAATATATAGATTTATATGTGAATGAAGAAAGCAGTAAAGAAAAAAGAGAAAATATAATGAAAGAATGGTATAGAAAAGAACTAAAATCCATTATTCCATCTATGATAGATAAATGGGAAAAGATAATGGATTTAAGGGTGAAGGAATGGGGAGTTAAACAAATGAAAACTAGATGGGGTACTTGCAACCCCAAGGCTAAGAGGATTTGGTTAAATCTTGAACTAGCCAAAAAACCACTCCACTGTCTTGAATATATAATAGTACATGAGATGGTCCATCTTATAGAAAGAGGACATGGAGATAAATTTAAGGCCATTATGGATAAATACTATCCAGACTGGAGAAATGTAAGAAAAGAGTTAAATGGATTAGTGATTGATGGTATGTGATAAGTTCATATACCATATTTTTTAGTTTTAGAATCCATGAATATAGGTAGCTCTGGAGTGTAAAAGGTAAATAAAATAAAAAGACAACCTATTAATATAAAAATAATTAATCCAAGGCTATTTGTTGTTTTACTTATTCTTAGTTTCATTATCTTTAGGCTAATAAATTGGCAGATTATAGCACCAAGTACAAAAATGCCAATATCCATAAAAAGAATAGGATTCTTTGTTATCCAAGTATATAAATAAAATGCTATAACAATAAATACTTCCATTGAAATAATTCCTATAGCTTTTGCAATGAAATAATTATTAGCTTCATTTTTAATGAACCAATACTCTATAATAGAGAAAATTAAGAGAGAAAAATATCCTAATTTAAGATGTTCCCAAACACTTTCATTAACTGGACTGAAGACTCCTACTATAGGTGACTTTCCAGACCATTCGTAAGTAAAATGGAGAAGAGAACCTACTATAATTATCCAAAGAATTCCCCAAAGTTCCCACTTTTTAACCTTGGTATAATCATTAAACATATAAATCCGCCTCCTAATAGTATATTATTTCTATATTATGCCATAAAACAATATAAAGTATTAAGATAAGGTAATTTATTTCATATCATGAGAAAAGTAGAGATACAATTGATCTTTGTTGTACAAAAAATATAGTATAATGATAACATAAAGCAAAAATAGTTGTGGAACTTGAATTAATAGATTAATTTACGAGAGGTAATTTATAATGTCAAAAAGATACTATACATTAAATGAAGAATTAAGAAGAGAATTCGGTGGTAAGGTAATGAAACTATCATTAGATGGTGGATTTACTTGTCCTAATAGAGATGGAACCATCGGAAGTAAAGGTTGCATATTTTGCGGGGAGAAAGGTTCTGGGGAATTTGCAGGATCTAAGCTGGTTTCTATAGAGGAACAGATAGAAGAACAGAAAAAACTCTTATCTAAAAAATGGGATTCTAATAAATATATAGCATATTTCCAAAACTTTACTAATACCTATGGACCAATTAATAGAATTAGAACATTATATTATGAAGCTATAAATACCCAAGGAGTTGTTGGACTAGCCGTAGCTACAAGACCAGACTGTTTAGAAGAAGAAATTTTGAATTTACTGTCTGAAATAAATAAAAAGACTTACTTGTGGATAGAGTTAGGCTTGCAAACTATCCATGAGAAATCAGCTAAATTAATAAGACGGGGATATCCTCTTTCGATATATGAAGAAGCTATAGAAAAGCTAAAAAGAGAAAATATTAAAGTTGTTACCCATATAATACTAGGGATACCCGGTGAAAGTAAAGATGATATGCTTAATACAGTGAGATTTGTGGCTGATACTAAGACTTGGGGCATAAAGCTTCACTCACTTTATATACAAAGGGACACGGATTTATATGACTATTATATGAAAAACCCTTTTCCTATAATGAGCAGAGAAGAATATGTATCTTTAGTAGTAGATGCAATTGAGATGCTCCCTAGAGATATGGTAATCCACAGAATAACAGGAGATGGGAAAAGAGAATTGCTTCACGAGCCTAAATGGAGCCTAGATAAATTAAAGGTATTATCTATGATAGACAAGGAACTTAAAATACGAAATTTCTTAGAGACTTAAAATATAAAATTTTTAGAACTAGACACAGTAACCCTTAATCATATTTTTGCATAGTATATTAATGCATAGAATAAAGAAAGAAGGGTGGTAAGTATGAGTAATAATAGAACATGTCCGACAGGAAGTTTTTCCTATACAATTAAATCGGGCGACACGCTTTATAAGTTGGCAATAACACATAATACGACTGTAGAAGCAATAATGGCCATAAATCCAGGAATTAATCCAAATAACTTACAAATAGGTCAAAGAATTTGTATACCTGGAAGTACAACTCCTCCACCAACTAGATGTCCATCGGGAAGCTTTGCTTACACAATAAAGGCAGGAGACACATTATATAAATTAGCAATCACATATAAGACAACAGTAGAGGCAATAATGGCCATAAATCCAGGAATTAATCCAAATAATCTACAAATAGGTCAGGTAATTTGTATACCTGGAAGCACAACTACTCCCCCACCAACTAGATGTCCATCGGGAAGCTTTGCTTACACAATAAAGTCGGGGGATACGCTATATAAATTAGCAATCACACATAACACAACAGTAGAAGCAATAATGGCCATAAATCCAGGAATTAATCCAAATAATCTACAAATAGGTCAGGTAATTTGTATACCTGGAAGTACAACTACTCCCCCACCAACTAGATGTCCATCAGGAACATTTGCTTATACTATTAGGTCAGGAGATACATTATTTATGTTAGCTAGGAGATTTAATACAACAGTAGAAGCAATAATGGCAGTAAACCCAGGAATAGATCCAAATAATCTACAAATAGGTCAGGTAATTTGTATACCTGGAGCAACGCCTCCGCCACCAACTAGATGTCCGTCAGGAACATTTGCTTATACTATTAGGTCGGGAGATACATTATTTATGTTAGCAAATAGATTTAATACAACAGTAGAGGCAATAATGGCAGTAAACCCAGGAATAGATCCAAATAATTTACAAATAGGTCAGGTAATTTGTATACCACAAACTACACCACCGCCACCAACATGTCCACCGGGAAGCTTCGCTTATACAGTAAGAGCGGGAGATACTCTATTCGGGTTGGCAAATAGATTTAATACAACAGTTCAAGCAATATTAGCAATAAATCCAGGAATAGATCCAAATAATCTACAAATAGGTCAGGTGATTTGTATACCGCAAACTACACCACCGCCACCAACATGTCCACCGGGAAGCTTTGCTTATACAGTAAGAGCAGGAGATACCCTATTCGGGTTGGCAAATAGATTTAATACAACAGTTCAAGCAATATTAGCAATAAATCCAGGAATAGATCCAAATAATCTACAAATAGGTCAGGTGATTTGTATACCGCAAACTACACCACCGCCACCAACATGTCCACCGGGAAGCTTTGCTTATACAGTAAGAGCAGGAGATACCCTATTCGGGTTGGCAAATAGATTTAATACAACAGTTCAAGCAATATTAGCAATAAATCCAGGAATAGATCCAAATAATCTACAAATAGGTCAGGTGATTTGTATACCACAAACTACACCACCGCCACCAACATGTCCAGTGGGAACGTTCTCCTATACAATAAAAGCAGGAGATACGCTTCATATGCTAGCAATGACATTTAATACAACAGTAGAAGCAATACTAGCAGTAAATCCAGGGCTTAATCCAAATAATCTACAAGTAGGTCAAGTGATTTGTATACCAAGGGGTACACCGACACCACCATGTAATGGAGTATATTATGCAGTGAGATCAGGAGACACCTTATTTAGTATTGCAGCGATGTTTAATATACCTTTGGCAACTTTAATGGCAGCTAATCCAGGTGTTGATCCAAATAATCTTCAGGTAGGTCAATTGATTTGTATTCCCAAGGTAGAACCACCAACTCCTTGCCATTGTTCAGGTGGAACAGTATATGTAGTTAGAGAAAATGATAACTTGGGAACTATTTTATTAAGATTTAATGTATCAGTAATGGATTTAATGGCAGCTAATCCAAATGTGAACTTGGATAGACTTACTCCAGGTCAAGAAATTTGTATAATGCCTCATGTTGATATGGGATGCCCCTGTCCCACGGGTGCTAAAAAATATACTATAGCTCAAGGGGATATTCCATCAAGCGGAGCAGCAGTAGTAGCATTAGCTCAAAAATTTAATATATCCGTTTCGGCCCTAATGATGATGAATGCAAACTTAACTCCGTCAGATTTCGTAGTGGGTAAAGCAATTTGTGTTCCTAATATGTAATAAAAGGTCCCCATTTGGAGCGGTCAGATAGGGATTTATAATTCCTAAAAAATTCGGCATAGTCGTTGATATTCGGCTATGCCGTTTTTTCGTTTATTTTGGTAAGTCGATAGCGCCAATGCAGTTATAGAAAATTTGAATCCGCTGGGTTCTGCGGCCATCTATCTTTTCAGCCTTGAAGACTATAATTTTGTCAATGAACTCTCGGATAATCTCTGCATCCAATTCTGTAATTTCTGTGTACTTTTTTACTAGTGCCAAAAAGCGGTCGGTATTGAGGGACTGTTCATTTGCTGTATCAATGGTATGTTTTAATTCAGTTATCCTTTCTTCCAGTGCCTTCTGCTCGGCTTCATATTCAGCTGACATCTTGTAAAAACGCTCTTCAGGAATTTTGCCCATCACATTATCCTCATATAGCTTTCGAATGATTTTGTCTATGTCAGCAATACGAGCCTGTGCTTGTTCGTACTCCTTTTGACTTTGGCGGAGTTCTTTGGCAAGTTCCTTTTCTGAATTATTCATAACTATACGGATGAATTCCTGTTCATGGTCTTTGGCAAAGGAGGTTACACGCCTTAAGTCTTCTAACAAAAGCTGTTCCACTACAACATTGCGTATCTGATGTGAACTGCACATACCCTTTTTCTTGCGGTAAGTAGCACAAACGAAATATTCCTTATCGTGTGTCCATCCCTTGCCTCTAACCTGATACAGCTTTGCTCCACAGTCGGCACAAAACATCATGCCAGAAAGCATTCCCATTTCACCTAATCGCGATGGTCTTCGCTTGCCATCTCTGATTTTCTGCACTGTTTCCCAAGTCCCCTCATCAATAATTGCTTCATGGGTATTTTTGAAAATCAGCCAATCTTCTGGATTGTTCATTATCTTGACTTTGCTCTTATATGACTTTTTAGAAGTCTTGAAATTCACTGTGTGGCCTAGATATTCCATTTTAGCCAGAATATCTGCTACGGTACGAGCCGACCAAGCATATGGGTTTTCAGGTGGTCTTGCTGGAGTGTTAATACCCATTTTGCGAAGATGAACCGTAGGTGTATCAATGCATCGCTTTTCAAGTTGCATTGCTATCTGCGTGGGTCCAAAGCCAGCCATGCACAGTCGGAAAATATCTCTGACCACTTCGGCGGCTTTCTCATCTATTATCCAGTGCAGCTTATCTTCAGGGTCTTTAATATAACCGTAAGGTGGATTGGTGCAGAGTGGCTTGCCAGATTGTCCCTTGGATTTGAACACAACACGGATTTTCTTGCTAGTATCCTTAGCGTACCATTCATTAATAATGTTAAGAAACGGTGTAAAGTCACTGTCCGTTTGGTTTGCACTATCAATATCATTGTTAATAGCAATGAATCGTACATCTGCTTCAGGAAACATAATCTCTGTGTAATATCCTACTTTAAGGTAATCCCTGCCGAATCGGGACATATCCTTGATGATAATCGTTCCAATTCTACCGGACTCTACATCAGCAATCATGCGGTTAAAGTCTGGTCTATCAAAAGTTGTACCGCTGACCCCATCATCCACATAAAATTCGATGTTGCGAAAACCGTTGTCCTCAGCATACTTTTTTAGAATTGCCTTCTGGTATACTATACTATTACTGTCTCCTGCAAGCTCATCATCACGTGAAAGCCTGCAGTAAAGAGCAGTAATTTTCGCTTCTTCAAATGCTAATGTTGATTTACGTATAGTGCTAAATGTTGACTGTCTATTCATTTTTCTCCTCCATTTCCGACAGTCTTCAAGCGGTTTAGCACTATGTATATTACCGTACTACCTTGAAGAAGTCGAGTTGATTTCCGTGGGTTTATATGAACTATCAGATAACTTTGAAAGGCTTTTTGCGTTGACTGTAATCAGTCGTTTCAGCTTGGAATATGCACTTTCCTTTGCTGAATCACTTATTCGTGATTCCACCACATAGACCGTACCTCCGATATCGGATTTGGTTGTGTGGCTGTTACTTTGGTTTTCCATATCGTGACCTCCTATCCGATGTTTTGAAGGAACTGGCACTGAGCCGAATTGATGACCCAGTGCCTAATCCATTATTTAAGCTTTTATTTGTAATATTTTCAGAGCATCCGGTTGAATCAGCTTGCCATCCAATCTCTCGTAAGCAGAAAATCCAATTTGCCCCTGCAATGCATATAACTCACTTAATTTTTTTATTGTTATTGGCTGACGCTCAATCAGCCAGTAGTATGATAAATCTCCAAATACAATGCTTTTCGCTCCTGCAGATACTGTAGGCATATATGGAGAGGTAACTACAGGCTTTCCGAAGATGGTGTTATCTGAAGAATTCCACAGATAACTACCGCTTGTATCTTTAAGGGTTCTAAGAAGCATGGCAGTATTATCGTGCATGATAAACACAGCGTTATTTCGGTATTCATCTTTTAATGAAAAATACAGCGAAATAATCTCGTCAAAAGAGATGGTAGCACTATCTGCTGTTGTTACATCTGCGTCTGCCGTAAGGATACCTGTTGGCTTTGTTGTGCCATTTCCATTAAGCAATGCATTTTCCTCAGCCTTGCCAAAACGCTTCGCAAAATCACCCATCAGATATTTTTCAAGATTAAAGTTCATATCGGTGACGAATGAGCGGTTTAGCTTGACAAGAGATGCCAGCTTGTATGATTTCACCAGAAACTGTGTAAATGTATCGGCAATTTCGGGGATTGGATCTCCGTCTTCAACCCAATCTGCTGTGCCCGTTGAGAATACCGCTTGAATTTTACCTTCTGCAGAAGATAGATTGATAACAGTAGCAAATCTGCGGAATATATTTTCCTTTGCCAAAGCAGTGTTAAAGCCTTCTCTGAACTCATCTGGTGCGACATAGGCTCCTGCATTATCAAAACCCTCGCTTAGATTTTGATTATTTTCTTCTTTTCCTTTCATAACATTCCAAAACGCTCTATTATAAGTTGTTGATGTTGCCATAATCCTTTACCTCCTAAATTAAAATGGATTGTGGGGTATATACCCCGTTTGAAACTGCGTTTTTTTACGCGTTGCCCCACGCCCGTTATCCAGATGAAAAGGTGTGGAGATTTAACCTCCCCTAGGGGTAGGTATTAACACATGGAGTTGTATCCAGTGTTTTCAGTGGTTTTAAGCTTTGTAGCAAGATGTAGCAGGTAAAAACTAAACTCTCTATACGAGAGCGATTTTTTATATAACCTGTTTTTCTTGCTACAAGCTGCTACACTGTGTTTAAATAAGAAGAAATTCTTCTTCTGTCAGCTTATATCCGATAAGCATTGTGGTCATTCCACCACCAGAACGTGGTCGTTTCCGTTCTACACGGGCGATAGCTGTTAATCCTTGTTTGAAGTTTCTTGCATTCTCCGAATAACATCCATTGGCACTACACCAACGCTGATACCGGGCATACACTTCGGATGTCCGCACCTCACTATTAGGACTTTCCTCCAAGGCATCCTCGAAAAATAATGCTATTTTATCGCTGTCACGCTTATAAGCCTCCGTTGCTGTCTTAACGGAATCAGGTAAAGTCAAGCCTTCCTTTTTTAACAGCTGATAGCCTTCAATTAGCCAGTTGAGGATAGCACTCTGATTCTTCGGTTTGGCGAATTCACGTTTTAGGTTTTTATCCTGCTCGCTTTCATCAAAGTGTCGTTCAAAAGGGATAATCACCACTCTGCCACTGGAAAACAGCGTCATATCCGTAATAACGGGCAGATAATTGGTGTTGATATACAGCTTAAACTTTGGCGAAAAGTCAAAAGAATTCTCATGTAGAAACCTTGCGTTGATGGTGTCACCACCCGTCATGCTTTTTACCTGTGCAGCATTTAGGACAAGTCCTCTGCTAGGTTCGGAGATATTCACAAAGCGTACTCCTGCAAGCCGGGCAATATCTTCACTTGGACTTGAACTGTTATTGTTCTTTTTCAGACTGATAGTCTCTGGCCTTGCGGTACAGCCATAACTGCCCAATACCTTAAGAACGCTCTCACATAGCGTGCCTTTACCATTTCGAGTTGTAGCACCATAGAGAACAAACAGGCATTCATACCGAGTGTCTCCGCTGATACTGTAACCAAAGGCTTTTTGGAGGAATTTTGCCTTTTCCTCATCTCCGCTCATAATCTCATGAATAAATCTATCCCATCGCTCACTTTTTGCTTCCGGGTCATATTTAACACCAGATATCTTAGTAAGTTTGTCCTCGCTGTTGTGGGGATGAAAATCCATGGATGTTAAAAACAATGTTCCATTGGCACAGTTGAGTACCTGCGGGTCTTGGTCGAATTCAGCCATTGATATGGGATATACACTCTGTGCATCCTTAAGCACCGTTTCTCGGTATCTTCTTGACTGCCATTTTCGGCAATAGTCAATGTATGCCTTTCTTTGATGTTCATCTTGAATAGTCAAAGCATAGGTTAGTAGTTGGTTAGCCAATGATTTACACATTTCCATCACTTTGAGCTTCCCTACATCGGGAATCCAAATGCCATTCTCATAGCAAAACCACATCTTCCTTTCGGGAACAAAGCGGGCAAAAGATTTATAATAATCAGCAAACAGCCTGCTTGCCCCAATATCCGTCCAAGGGTAGCGATCGTTACTCTCAGGCTTAAAGCCAGTAAGAGAACATTCACCAAAATCCTCTGTAGCTGATGAACGCTTACCACCTGGTTTATATATTTCAGTAGCATTTGCGATAGCTTTTTCTATGGTTATCATTCCATAAGTACTGCCGGACTGTGATCTATTCCATTTATCTCGTATTAGGCCGCTCTGCCGAAAAAGTCTGTCCATCTGTCCAATATCCCTGCCACACCAAAATGCCAGCATACCGCAAAGTGCCAAATCAGCTTCACTGGCAGAAGCATAGCCAGATGTATCCCCTTGCCACAATGCTTTGAACCTTCCTCCGTTTACCGATTTTAAAGCCTTCTCAATAACAGACTTGTCAGACAGATAGGATTGACTTTCTGTATCGACTAGTTGCTTCACAGTGGTAGGATGCAGCATACACTTGTCTAGTATCATCTGAAGCTCATTCGATTTCTCCGGTATATCACCATCTGCAAATACATTGCCTGTTACGGTAACAAAACGATTTGTTGCTCCAGCCACATAGACCTCAACTCCCAGCTTTCTGTTGTTGATATAGTATTTTGTCTTGTCAAAGTTAAAGCCTGTGGCCTTAAAGAAAATATGCAACCCTTTTCCAGACGGACTGTGTTCCATATAGCAACCACTAAAAGTCTCTACAACATTTTGGGCAACAGGCTTAAGCTTACTGCTGCTATCAAAGCAATCATCTAAGTCGATAACACAAATGTCATTACCCACCAAAAATCCGATACCGTCATAATCACTTATAGCAGCTACCGCCGAACTAAAATCTTTAAATGTACTCCGCTGATCTGCTTTTGCCCTTTTTCCTGTTACTGGGTTATAGGGAACTTTGGTTTTTCTACCACTTCGCTCTTCATATTTCCAACAACAAAACTGTGGCTTATCTTTAAGCTTCTGTGGCAAGTTATCATATTTTGTTTTCAGTTATTTCACCTCCTTGCCTTTTATAAATGACCCGAAACGCTACTGTTCCAGAGGGTTTGCCTTGTTTGACACAACCTCGTTATCTTTCAAGGAATACGCTCGGAATTATCGTCATGGCATATTCTGCTTGAAGTATCTCTTGCATTTCGGGGTATTCAGTTGTCAAGGAGCAGTGAGAGAAAAACTATGCTTTCATTGGGAGATTATTTTTCCTCTCACCTCATAGCCTTGGTAGAACACATTAGTTGAGGATTTTAGAAAAATATTTTCCATCCTCATCCATAAGCGAATAATTCTATTGATTCGAACCCTTAAAACAAAAAACAGCCTGTCTTTTTTCTAAGGTAAAGACGGCTGTAATGATTGTGTTTTTGCTCGAATTTGAGCGAAAGTGATATTAAATTTAAGAAGGCTGAATGTTATAACTTTGCCTTTGGTTTTACAAATAGACTTACAGACTTTTT
Organism: uncultured Tissierella sp.; assembly: GCF_902479755.1. NCBI lineage: Bacteria > Bacillati > Bacillota > Tissierellia > Tissierellales > Tissierellaceae > Tissierella > uncultured Tissierella sp. The sequence goes on from NZ_CABSQO010000035.1 coordinate 21,075, forward strand.
TGTCTAAAAGTATTTATTTGAATAAAGCCAAAGAGAAAGGCAAACACAACTGTCATTATCTTTGTTAACATTGTAAAATCACTTCACAAACACAGAATTATCATGTTATTTTTGAAGAAAATGTGCTATAATGGAAAAAACATATATAAAGAGGTGACCAAGATGACCGTTAGCTATAAAAAGCTTTGGAAATTGTTGATAGACCGCGATATGAAGAAGAAAGATTTACAAGCTGCTGCGGGAATAAGTCCATCGTCAATTTCAAAGCTTTCTAAAAACGAATATGTCAGTATGGACGTTCTTGTAAAGGTTTGTACGGCACTTGGCGTTGATTTTAAAGATATCATGGAATTAGTGCCCAATATGGTTGAAGAAAGGAAGTAGAGTTATGGAAAATAACAGAAAAGAACAGGAACGGGCGGAATTACACCGCACCATATGGAATATGGCAAATGATCTAAGAGGCAGTGTAGATGGATGGGACTTTAAGCAATATGTTCTAGGAATGCTTTTTTACCGTTACATATCTGAAAATATTACTGCCTATATTAACGCCGGAGAATGGGAAGCTGGTAATAGGGATTTTGATTATACCAAGTTATCCGACGAAGAAGCAGAACAGGCACGAGAGGATTTAGTTAAGACAAAAGGCTTCTTTATCTTACCCAGCGAGCTTTTTGAAAATGTCCGAGCTCGTGCAAAGGACGATGAAAACTTAAATGAAACACTAGAGCAGATTTTCAGTAATATAGAAGCATCTGCCCAAGGAACAGAGAGTGAAGATAATTTCAAAGGCTTGTTTGACGATATTGATGTTAACAGCAATAAGCTAGGTAACACTGTAGTAAAGCGTAATGAAAAGCTGGTTAAGCTATTGAATTCTGTTGGAGAAATGAAGCTGGGCGATTACAAAGACAATACCATTGATGCCTTTGGTGATGCCTATGAATTCTTAATGGGTATGTATGCATCCAATGCAGGAAAAAGTGGTGGTGAATACTATACGCCACAGGAGGTTTCTGAACTCCTTACCCACCTAACATTAGTAGGAAAAACTGAAGTCAACAAGGTATATGACCCCGCTTGTGGTTCCGGTTCTCTACTGCTAAAGTTTGCAAAAATCTTAGGAAAAGAAAATGTACGTCAAGGATTTTTTGGTCAAGAAATCAACATTACAACCTACAACCTGTGCCGAATCAATATGTTCCTCCACGATATTGATTATGACAAATTTGATATTGCCCTTGGGGACACACTAACAGATCCGCACCATTGGGATGATGAGCCTTTTGAAGCCATTGTATCAAATCCACCTTACTCCATTAAATGGAAGGGCGACAATGATCCTATTTTGATTAACGATCCCCGTTTTTCTCCAGCCGGAGTATTGGCTCCTAAGTCTAAGGCAGACCTTGCTTTTATTATGCATAGTCTCTCTTGGCTTGCAACAAACGGAACAGCGGCTATCGTTTGTTTCCCCGGTGTAATGTACCGTGGTGGAGCTGAAAAGAAAATCAGGCAGTACCTGATTGACAATAACTATATCGACTGTATCATTCAGTTACCGGATAACTTGTTCTATGGTACCAGCATTGCTACCTGCATTATGGTTCTAAAGAAATCTAAATCGGAAAATAGCACCTTATTTATCGATGCATCAAAGGAATTTGTCAAGGTTACGAATAACAACAAACTAACACAGGAAAATATTGAGACCATTCTTAACGCATTCAAAGATAGGAAAGATATTGAGCATTTTGCTAGGCTTGTGCCAAACAGCGAAATAGCTGAAGAGGACTATAACCTGTCTGTTTCAACATATGTGGAACAGGAGGATACCAGAGAAAAAATTGATATTGTTGCCCTCAATGCTGAGATAGAAAAGATTGTGGCGAGAGAGCAGGTTTTGAGGGAAGAAATAGATAAGATTATTGCGGAAATAGAGGTGGCAAATGAGTAAGGAACTTCAATTTTTAATATATAACACTCCTGAAGAAAATGTATCAGTTAATGCAATTATTAAAGACGAAACCATTTGGTTAACCCAAAAAGCAATGGCAGAATTGTTTGATTGTACGACAGATAATATATCTTTTCACCTAAAAAATATATACGCAGATGGTGAGCTTAATGAAAATTCAACTACCGAGGAATTCTCGGTAGTTCAGCAGGAAGGCACAAGAAAAGTAAAAAGGAAAATAAAGTTCTATAATCTTGATGCCATTATTTCAGTTGGTTATCGTGTTAATTCACGCAAAGCTACACATTTTAGAATTTGGGCGACCGGCGTATTAAAAGAGTATATGATAAAAGGCTTTGCTATGGATGATGAAAGATTGAAGCAGGGTAAAACTGCTTTTGGCAAGGACTATTTCCGTGAACTTCTTGAACGTGTTCGTTCAATTAGAGCGAGTGAAAGACGTATTTGGCAGCAAATCACCGATATATTTGCCGAGTGCAGTATAGATTATGACAAGGATGCACAGGTTACACGTGATTTTTATGCCATGGTGCAAAATAAATTTCATTATGCTATCACTGGACAAACAGCGGCAGAAATTATTCATTCAAAAGCCGATCGCAATAAAGAAAATATGGGGCTTACAACATGGAAAAACGCTCCTGAAGGGCGAATATTAAAATCAGATGTCACAGTTGCCAAAAACTATCTTGAAGAAAAACAAATAAAGCAATTGGAAAGGGCGATTTCCGGTTATTTTGATTATATCGAAGATTTGATTGAAAGGGAAAACACTTTTACAATGGAAGAGTTCTCAGAAAGCATTAATGAGTTTCTATCCTTCAGAAAATATAAGATTTTAAAGGATAAGGGAAGCATTTCAAAAAAACAGGCTGATGCAAAGGCAGAAGAAGAATATATTCACTTTAATAAAACGCAAAAAATTATTTCTGATTTTGATCGTGAGGTAAAAAAGCTGATGGTTAAAGGCGGTGACGGAAATGAGTAGGTTGGACGAATTGATTAAGGAGTTTTGCCCCAATGGGGTGGAATATAAAAAATTAAAAGAAGTTGCATCTGTTTCTATTGGAGAATTTGTCCATAAAAATAAACAGAACCCTAATGGAGTTTATCCTGTTTATAATGGGGGAACTTCAAATACTGGTTTTTATGATGAATTTAATAGAACAGCTAATAAAATAATTATTAGTGCAAGAGGTGCAAATGCTGGATTTGTTAATCGTGTATTTGTAGATTTTTGGGCTGGTAATAGCTGCTACACTATTTCAGTAAAAGAGAAGTATCTTGATTGGAATTTTACTTATTATGTCTTAAAAAATAGTGAAAATAAATTAATAAATGAACAACAAAAAGGTGGAATCCCAGCAGTATCAAAAAAACAAGTAGAGGAATTTTATATCCCCCTCCCACCTCTACCTGTGCAGCAGGAAATTGTCCGTATTCTGGACAATTTCACAGAGCTTACAGCAGAGCTTACAGCAGAGCTTACAGCAGAGCTTACAGCAAGAAGAAAGCAGTATGAGTATTATAGGGATCTACTATTGACTGATCTTAACGAAGATACTGTTAAGTGGATTTCGCTTAAAGAATGCACCCTACCAACATCAAATATAAAATGGTCTTTGGAAGATGAATCAACAACTTACAAATATATTGATTTAACGTCAGTTGATAGAGAACTACATTATATTACTGAAACACAGGAAATCAATAAAAACAATGCACCAAGTAGGGCACAACAAATCGTAAAGGCAGGCGATATTTTGTTCGCTACTACAAGACCTTTATTAAAAAGATATTGTTTAATTGATAGTGAATATGATGGAGAAATATGTAGCACTGGATTTTGTGTTTTAAGGGCAAATACAGATAATGTTCTACAAAAATGGGTTTTATATCACATTGCATCTTCTTCTTTTTATTATCATGTTGAAAAGTATCAACAAGGTGCAAGTTATCCAGCAATATCCGACGCAAATGTTAAGGGTTATCGGATTCCTGTCCCTCCCATTGAGGAACAAGAGCGCATCGTAGCTATCCTCGATCGCTTTGACGCTCTCTGCAACGACTTAACCAGCGGCATTCCTGCTGAAATCGAAGCTAGGCAAAAGCAATATGAATATTACAGGGATAAACTTTTATCTTTCAAGGAGGTGACGGCATGAGTATATACAACATCGTTGCAAGTACTGAAGAAGCAACGGTTGTTGCTGAATATGCAGCTGAATATAATGTCCGTCCTGAAAAGTATCAGAGCGAGGCAGAACTTGAGCGCGACTTTATTAGGCAACTGACTTCACAAGGATATGAATATATTTCAGTGCACAATGAAGCTGCATTGATAGAAAATCTCCGAAAGCAACTTGAACTGCTTAATGACTTCACCTTTACTGATAGCGAATGGGATAGATTTTTCACAGAATGTATAGCAAATACAAATGAGGGTATTGTTGAAAAAACCAGAAAAATTCAGGATGACCATATCCAAATTCTAAAACGTGAAGATGGGACAACAAAGAACATATACCTTTTGGATAAAAAGAATATCCATAACAATCGCCTGCAGGTTATTAATCAATACGAAGAAGCTGGTGGAAAGCACGAAAGCCGATATGATGTGACTATACTTGTCAATGGACTTCCCCTTGTTCATGTGGAGTTAAAGCGTCGTGGTGTTGCTATCCGTGAAGCCTTCAACCAGATAAAAAGATACCAGCGTGACAGCTTTTGGGCGGCTTCTGGTTTATTTGAGTATGTACAAATATTCGTAATCTCCAATGGCACCCATACAAAGTATTATAGTAACACCACAAGAAATGCTCATATCAAGGAGCAAAGCAGCAGTGAACGTCGAAGAAGCAAAAAAACAAGCAACAGTTTTGAGTTTACCAGCTTTTGGGCAGATGCAAATAACAAAATTATTCCTGACCTTGTGGATTTTACTAAAACTTTTTTTGCCAAACATACCCTCTTAAATATACTAACAAAATATTGTATTTTTACATCTGAAGATCTGCTCCTTGTAATGCGTCCTTATCAAATAGCTGCGGCAGAACGTATATTATCACGTATTGTAGTATCAACCAACTACAAGAAGATGGGCACAACTGCAGCTGGAGGATATATTTGGCATACAACAGGCTCTGGTAAGACATTGACCAGTTTTAAGACAGCCCAATTAGCTTCTGCCTTGCCTTATATAGACAAGGTACTGTTTGTTGTTGACCGTAAAGATCTGGACTATCAGACGATGAAGGAATATGACCGTTTTGAAAAGGGAGCTGCTAATGGTAATACGTCCACAAGAGTTCTTCAAAGACAATTGGAAGACAGGGACGAAAAAGGAAATCTTCATGAATACAAAATCATTGTAACCACTATTCAGAAGTTGGATATATTTATCCGTAAAAACAAACAGCATGATATTTATAAGAAACACGTGGTGCTGATTTTTGATGAGTGCCACCGTTCCCAATTTGGTGAAATGCATCAAGCTATCACAAAGAGCTTTAAGAACTACCATATCTTCGGCTTTACGGGAACTCCGATTTTTGCTGCTAATGCCAGTTCAGGAGGTAACCCACTGCTTCGTACAACCGAGCAGGCCTTTGGAGAAAAGCTACATACCTATACCATTGTGGATGCCATCAATGATGGGAATGTTCTGCCTTTTAGAATAGATTTTATTAATACCATCAAAATGCCTGATTACGTTAATGATAAAAAAGTCTATAGCATAGATAGAGAAAAAGCCTTAGCAGATCCACAGCGAATCAGTGAAATTGTTTCTTACGTTCTTGAACACTTTGATCAGAAGACGAAGCGCAATAGTTATTACACATTCTCTGCGAAATGGGAAGAAGCAAATAAGCACAACCCTAAAAAGATGATAGAAAAGCGTGAAACAAGGCGAGTTGCCGGTTTCAACTCCATATTTGCTGCTGCATCCATCCCAATGGCAATCAGATACTATAATGAGTTTAAGAAGCAGATAGCGGAAAAGAACCGTAACCTTACCATTGCAACTATTTTCAGTTTTAGTGCAAATGAAGAAGAGCCAGATGGACTGCTTCCTGAAGAGGATTTTAATATGGAAAACCTTGACCAGAGTTCCAGAGATTTTCTTGAGGTGGCTATCCGAGATTACAATTCCACATTTAGTACGAATTACGATACTTCCTCGGATAAGTTCCAGAATTATTATAAAGACCTCTCTCTTCGTGTAAAGAATCGGGAGATTGATATATTGATTGTTGTCAATATGTTTCTGACAGGCTTTGATGCAACAACCCTGAATACGTTATGGGTAGATAAAAACCTGAAGCAGCATGGACTGATTCAGGCGTTTTCAAGGACTAACCGCATCCTAAACAGCGTTAAGACTTATGGTAATATCGTTTGCTTTAGAGATTTGAAAGAAGAAACAGACAAAGCTATTGCACTATTCGGCAATAAGGATGCAGGCGGTATTGTACTGTTAAAAACATACGAAGAATACTATAACGGCTATGATGATAAAGATGAATATAAGCCGGGCTATGCAGAACTGATTGCAACTCTTACAACACAGTATCCCCTTGGCCAACCTATTATCGGAGAAGAAGCAGAAAAAGACTTTATCCGGTTATATGGAGCAATACTTCGACTCAGAAATATTCTTACTTCCTTCGATGACTTTGAAGGAAATGAGATTTTATCTGAAAGGGATTTTCAGGACTATCAGAGCATTTATATTGACCTGTATCAGGAATACAGAAAAGGTGCTGATGGTGACAAAGAAACTATCAATGATGACATAGTTTTTGAGATTGAACTGGTCAAGCAGATAGAGGTAAATATTGACTACATCCTTATGCTTGTAGCCAAATATCAAAAGTCCAACTGTAAAGATAAAACCATTCTTACGACCATTGATAAGGCTATCAATTCGAGTATTGAACTTCGAAGCAAGAAAGAGCTTATCGAGCGTTTTATAGAGCAAGTCAATGTATCGACCAAAGTGGATGAGGATTGGCGAAAATTCCTCCATGAGCGTAAGGAAGCGGATATTTCAGCAATTATAGAAGAAGAGAAATTAAAGCCTGAAGAAACGCGCCGTTTCATCGACAATGCTTTCCGAGATGGAATGCTTAAAACAACCGGTACAGCCATTGATAAAATCATGCCACCTGTATCTCGCTTTGGCGGAGGCAGGGCTGCGAAAAAGCAAGGGATTATTGAAAAACTGATGTTATTCTTTGAGAAGTATTTAGGGTTGGTGTAATAATGATATTGAGAGGTGGATAATGGATACAAATGAGTTGATATTAAGAGTAGCTGAAGCATTAGAAAAACAGATGGCCTTTCCTCAGTGGGATACAATTATTCAAATATTTTCAGTTGTTGCTGCTTGGATTACGATACTATTTCTTCTTATTGAACGTAAAAACAAAGAACGGCCTTACCTTCAAGTTTCTTTCGAACTGGTCAGATCTTCACTTGCTTGCCTGGTCATAAGAAATGTTGGGGAATGCCCTCTTGAGGTTTCTTCAATAAAACTAAGTGAAGAATTTGTAAAACAACTCCCTCAAAAAACTCAGGAGCGTGTTGCTAGCCTTGAAAAATCGGAAGTTAAGATTTTCCCAAAGCGCTTTTATGTTTTTTCATTGGACATTATTACTGGAACAATTATTAAGGATTATAATATCAAAAAATTGACAATAGATTACAAATACAAAAAGCTTGGCAAGTACCGCAAAAAATATAAAGAGCAAACAACAATAGATTTTTCTCAATATGCTACTATGCTAATCTATATTTCAGAGATAGATGAGTTGAAAGGCAGTGTGGACAATCTTTTGAAAGAGGTAAAAGAAATCAAAAAACTTATACCATCTACCAAAATTGGCGATACTCATGCATCCAAGATTACAGAATAAAGCAAATTGGACATATTGTATTAAATCCAAGGCTGCATTAATAAAATTTTATCCTAACGATTTGAAGCAAAAGACCAGTCACAATCAAGCATTCATGCCAGATTGTGACTGGTCTCTTTTTGGTCCGCTTGAAGCTGTTCATTTAAGTTTTTCTTCAATCCCTAAGTGAACGCTTCTTTTGGGGACCTTTTATATTGATAAAAATAAAAGGAAATATATTATAAGTTTTTATTGACATTTAATAGTTATTTTGATATCATACGATACAAATAAAAGAATAGTTATGTCAATTATTATAGGGATAAAAGTAACTACTTGATAGGAAAGTGGTTTTTTTTAAAAGGCTAATTGATAATGATTATCAATTAGTGAATTATATTAAGGATAATAGTAAAAGCCTTAACTAATTTTCAAAAGAAAGGAGGGAGTCCTTTAGCATAAATAATACATTATAAGCATTTTTATGTTAAAGGGTACATAATGTGCATAGTTTTAGTAGGTGGACACGATAGAATGCATGATGATTATAGGGAGATCGGAGATAAACACGGATATAAGATGAAAATTTTTACACAGATGCCATCTAGATTTAATAAGAATATTGGAGAGCCACAAGCTATTGTTTTATTTACAAATACGGTTTCTCATAAGATGGCACTTACTGCTACCAAAGAGGCCAAGAGGAAAAAGATACCTATATTGAGATGTCATACAAGCAGTAAAAATTCTCTTGAAGAAACATTACTTCAATTAAAAGTTAAGGTTTGTTAATATCTAGTAGAGTAATATAAGAATGCGGCAAACTTAGATATTACGAATTTAACTAATAAACATATAATATAATTTATAAAATTGATTTTTAATTAAGAGCAAAATCAATATTTTTTTACAACCATATTGATAATGATTATCAATATCGATACAATAGTATTAATTAGATTTTTATTTATTCAACAAAGTTAGAGGAGAAAGGAGATGAAGTATGATGCCTCTCACATTTGTAAATGAAGGTGAAAAAATCTCAATAAAGCAGATAAACGGAAGAGATGAGACTAAAAGATTTTTAGGCAGCTTAGGATTTGTCGTTGGCGAGGATATAGTAATTATATCTAAAATCAAGGGAAATCTTATTGTAAATGTAAAGGATACAAGGGTAGCCATCGATAGTCAGATGGCTAGTAAAATTTTAGTTTAAAGAGGAGGAATAAAAAATGAAAACCCTTAATCAAATTGCTTGCGGGGAGACCGTAACTGTATTAAAACTTCATGGTGAAGGTTCTATTAAGCGCAGGATTATGGATATGGGATTGACAAAAGGTACACAGGTTATGGTTCGAAAGGTGGCTCCTTTAGGAGACCCTATAGAGCTAAATGTTCGTGGATATGAGCTTAGTATAAGGAAAAGTGATGCGAAAATGGTGGAAGTAGATTAAGAAAATTATGAGAGGAGGAATAATCTTATGTCTAAAACAATTGCATTGGCAGGAAATCCCAATAGTGGGAAAACGACCATGTTTAATGATTTGACTGGAAGTAATCAGCACGTAGGTAACTGGCCCGGGGTAACAGTTGAGAAAAAAGATGGAAGGCTAAAGGCTAATAAAGATATTATTATTCAGGATTTACCTGGTATATATTCATTGTCTCCATATTCATTGGAAGAGGTTGTATCAAGGAATTATTTAATTAAAGAAAAACCAGATGCAATAATTAATATTGTTGATGCTTCAAATCTTGAAAGGAACCTATATCTTACTACTCAGCTTACAGAGATTGGAGTTCCAGTAGTTGTAGCACTTAATATGATCGATATCGTTAAGAAAAATGGTGATATCATAGATATTAAAAAGCTTAGCAAAGCTTTAGGATGTGAAGTGGTTGAAACATCTGCTATTAAAGGTATTGGTTCCAAGGACGCTGTGGAAAAAGCTGTGGCTCTCGTACAATCAAATGCTAAATCTGTTCCACAGCATACTTTTTCGGAACCAGTTGAAGATGCGCTAAATAGAATCAGTGATTTAGTTAAAGACAAGATTAACAGCTCAAGTATAAGATGGTATGCTATAAAGTTATTTGAGCGAGATAAGGAAATATTAAAAGAAACATCCTTTAGAACTGAATTACAGCAACAGATAGAAGATATAATTGTAGATTGTGAACAGAAATTTGACGATGATAGTGAAAGTATTATCACAAATGAACGGTACACATACATATCATCCATTATTAAACAATGTTTCAAGGTAAAGAATAAATCTAGACTTACTACATCGGATAAGATTGATAGAATTGTAACTAATCGAATTTTGGCATTACCGATTTTTGCAATGGTTATGTTTCTTATTTATTATATTTCTATTTCCACTGTAGGAACAGCTATGACTGACTGGGTAAATGACAGTCTATTTGGTGAAATAGTTCCTGAAACTATAGGAGGTTTTCTTGAAAGTATGGGAACTGCCGAGTGGCTAAGTTCATTGATTCTTGATGGAATTGTTGCAGGTGTAGGAGCCGTTCTTGGTTTCTTGCCTCAAATGCTTGTATTGTTTTTATGCTTAGCGATTTTAGAAGATTGTGGATATATGGCTCGTATTGCCTTTGTAATGGATAGGATATTTAGAAAATTTGGTTTGTCTGGTAAGTCATTTATACCAATATTAGTATCTACTGGATGTGGTGTTCCTGGAATTATGGCTTCTCGTACTATTGAAAATGATAATGAACGTAGAATGACAGTCATGACAACAACTTTTATGCCTTGTGGTGCCAAATTACCTATAATTGCATTGATTTCTGGTGCACTATTTCCAGAATCAGTATGGGTAGCCCCATCTGCATATTTTGTAGGTATAGCAGCTATCATTGTTTCAGGCATTATGTTGAAGAAGACCAAATTATTTGCAAGTGAGCCGTCACCTTTTATCATAGAATTGCCAGCATACCATCTTCCAAAGGTTAAAGGCGTTTTAAGAACTATGTATGAGCGTGGTTTAGCCTTCGTAAAAAAAGCAGGAACTATTGTATTATTAGCAACGATTTTAATTTGGTTCTTGAGCAGTTTCAACTGGTCAATGCAAATGGTTGATGCGGAAGAATCTATTTTAGCTGGTATAGGTAATGTCATTGCACCGATATTTTCACCTTTAGGATGGGGAGATTGGAAACCGGCAGTTGCGTCTATTACTGGGCTTATAGCAAAAGAAAATGTAGTAGGGACCTTTGGAATTCTCTATGGATTTGCTGAAGTAGCAGAAGATGGTGCCGAATATTGGCCTCAATTTGCAGCTGCTTTTACTCAATTATCTGCATATTCATTCCTTATATTCAACCTATTGTGTGCACCTTGCTTTGCTGCCATAGGAGCACTTAGAAGGGAAATGATGTCTGGTAAATGGACTATTTTTGCCATAGGATATCAATGTGCTCTTGCATATGTTGTATCTCTAATTGTGTATCAGATTGGAATGCTTATTCAAGGCAATGGATTTGGCATTGGTACTGTATTTGCCTTTATCTTTGCTGCTTTGATGATATTTATGTTATTTAAAAAACCATATTCCCCTGATCAAGTCCAAAAACAATCTAAGGGGAAAGAAGGAATGGCGGTGAGATAATTTATGGGAACATACATTGTTGGTGCTATTGTATTGATAGCTATAGCTTTAGCTATACGCAGCATATATAAATCAAAGAAAAATGGCAGTGGCTGTGGATGTGGATGCAGCGGCTGTGATCAATCTGAAAGTGGAAATAGTTGTCATTAACAATACTATTAAATAAATCTAAATTCAAACTAGAAAGGAAGGTAGTAAATATGAAAAAAGTATCTGTAATATATTGGTCAGGCACAGGTAATACAGAAGAAATGGCTAATTTAATAGCCAAAGGAGCACAGGAAAATGGTTCTGAAGTAAAGTTAATTCCTGTTGGAAATGCAAAAATAGAAGATGTAGTTAATTCAGATATATTATTGCTAGGTTCTCCTTCAATGGGAAGTGAGACAATTGAAGAAAGTGAAATGGAACCTTTTGTAGAGTCTATAAAAGATAGTGTAAAGGATAGAACTGTAGGATTATTTGGCTCTTATGATTGGGGAGATGGAGAATGGATGAGGAACTGGGTCGAAAGAATGGGTTCCTATGGAGTAAATATATTTGAAGAAGGTTGTATAGTTAACTTATTCCCTGAGGGAGAAGAAGCAAATAAATGTATGGACTATGGTAGAAGGATTGTAAAATAGGAAGTAAATAATGGCTGGCAATTTGTTAATGAGTTTCTTAAATAAAATTGAATTATTAGACGAAGATGAATATGCAGAAAATTTTATCGGATGTATGTTATCTCCAGTTATTACAGGAATTAAGCCAGCATCTACTATCACATTAAAAAATTGTAAAAGAAAGCTTTATAATTACTGGAATGAAAATGGCTGTAATATATTGGGGCGATATAATCTAGAGTCGATTACGCTTCAAGAAACAAAGGAAGGCATTGTTTTGCTAGTTTATGATAGGTCTAATCTTTCCGAACATCTAAGATTAGAAAAAAATCATAAGCTATTATGTGAATTTGGCTATAATAATAATTTTCAATTGGAACGATGCTTGAATTGCCTGAGAGAAAGGATAGTCAATGGTAGTTTTCCCCATGAAAGTGGTATATTTTTAGGTATACCATATGAGGATGTAATAGGGTTTATTAATGGAGATAAATGCTTATTTAACGGGTATTGGAAAGTGTATACCAATAACTATGATCACAGAGAAATTTTTTCATTATATGATGAATCAAAGAAGGTTTACATATTAAATATCTTGGAAAATAGAAAAAATAAAATAAAAAATTTATATGTAAACCACAAACAATTATTATATGAGTGTAATAGTTAAAATAACTTTCCATAAAAAAGAAAAAATCCTAATTAGGATTTTTTCTTTTTTATTAGTTTCAAGTTAGGATATATAAATAGACAGAAAGATTTACCTAACATTAAAAGCTACTCTAATAAATATTGACTGTGGCTTTTGATATACAATTTATATTGGTAAATTCTTTTTATCAAATACAATAATTCCTCCAATGTACAATGTAACAGTAATAATTATAAGCACAAGCATTTGTATCAAAATATTTTCACCATGAATTATATCAAGTGGGCTAAACAATGAAAAAATGGTAAGATATTTCAATATTTTTATATCTCCATTTGCGTTATGAAGCATTTGAATAAGCAAAAACCCAATCGGTAAACCTGCACCCAACATAAGAGATAATTTACTTTCATTAAAAAGACAAGAAGAGAAAAAACAAATACCACTGATTGCATAATGAAGTAGCAATACACCAAAATTCACTTTGATAAATGCACTTATGTCCAAAAGTCCTGAAAATTTCATTTCACAGATAAAAATACCCCAAACTGTTACAAAGGCTACTAGAGAAGTAATTGCTGCCAGTAGAAACATACCTTGTGTAAACGCAACTTTTTTTCTTGAAATAGGAGTGGAAAGAACGCTTGCCATTGAACCTCTATCCACTAGTTTTGCCACAAGACTGTTACCAAGAATAATATAACATACCATGGGAAGAGCCAGCATTAAAAGTCCATAGAAATAAGAGGAAATAAATCCTACAAGACTTGTGTCTGTTAAAGTGAATCCGAATGCTGCAAGTAGCTCTGGTGATAATTTCAGTGCGGCGAGCTGATTCAATATATCCAAATCATTGGGATCAAACATTCCTATTATGATGGTCATATACATTGCAAGAACACCTAGAAAGATAAGTAACAACTTATAATTTGACCTTAGAGTATTTTTTAAAAGCACTGAGTTAAGCATTATTTTCACCTCCATAATATGACATAAATACTTCTTCAAGACTCTGGGATACTACATCAATACCTGTTACGGGATGACGGTCTAATGCTGTTGTTAGTACCTTGATATTATCTTTTATCGCAACCTGAACCTTATCTCCATTTATGGAGATAATCTCCAGAGGTTCTGTGGCGAAATCCTTGGCAGCCTTCTCGTTTCGTAGGGAAATACTATATATTTTCCGCTGTGCCTTTTTGAGATTTTCTACCGTTTCGATTGTGACAAATCTACCCTTTTTAATAATACCAATACGGTCACAAGTACGCTCCACTTCTTCAAAGCTATGAGATGACATCAGAATTGTTTTACCTTTGCTTTTCTCATTGAGTATAAGTTCAATAAATTTATTTTGCATGAGGGGATCAAGTCCAGATGTGGGTTCGTCGAGAATAAGTGTTGACGGGTCATGCATAAAGGCACTGACAATTCCGATTTTCTGTTTCATCCCTTTTGACATTTTCTTGATGCGTCCGCTGGGATCAAGTTCAAAGTATGATATTAATTCGTTCATCTTTTCAAAGTTTTTCATACCACGCATATTTGCTATAAATTTTAGATATCCGATTCCGCTCATGTCGTCAAAAAATGCTATTTCACCTGGAAGATATCCTAAGTCCCTTTGAATCTGTTCAGCATCAGTTCTACAATTTAACTGACCGATATGGCATTCTCCTTTGTCAGCATTCAGAAATCCAAGTAGATGACGAATAGTTGTAGTTTTTCCAGCACCATTTGGTCCTAGATATCCGAAAACCTCACCCTTTTGTATTTCAAAACTCAGATCAAAAATCCCTCTGTTTTTGCCATAATCCTTTGTTAAATTTGAAACAGTAATTACACTCATAGATATTCCTCCTTGTATGATATATTTTTAAGCATCTTTGACCATATTTCGTATTTATCCATTAATTCATCAAGTACAAATGTGGTATTTTGCCTTTGTTTTTCATGAAGATAGCCATCTGTCATCCATATTAGCATTTGTAATATATCTTGTGGATTGATTTCAGGCTTAAATTTGGAATAGTCTATTTTTGAAAAATATTCTGCCAAAAATCCAGAAGTTGGGCTCTGAAATTTCTTGTTAATATCATCTGATACGTCTTCCCTTTGCGAATAAAATGCTCTCATTATAAATTCCATGATATGGGGAGATTTGTGTAAAAGCTTATATTTCTGTAAAGCTGCATATTCACAAAGCTCAAAAAAGTCGGTTATTTCATTAAAATGGAGATTAATAATACTTTCTTTGACAAGTTTTTCTGCGTATGAATATAAGAATAGATATAGAGATTTTTTATTATGGAAGTAGTAAAAAAGTAGTCCTTTAGATATATTTGCACGTGAAGTAATTTCCTCAGTTGAGGCTTTCTTATATTCGTTTTTTCCAAACACTTCAAAGCCAGCATTTATTATTCGCATCTGTTTTTCTTCTGGTAATTCATAAAATTTCTTATTCATAGGGGCTCCTTTCTGACTATATTGGTTTAACCCAAATAGTCAATATAATATTATTGTATTACATTGACTATTTTTTTCAAGGCTCTGTTAATTGAAAAGACGGATTAGTAATAGTATATTAAGTAAATAAATATTCTTGATTTTTTGATATTGATATAAAAAATATTACTTTTTATTTAATTATTTAATATCATGGAAAGCTATAATATTTTAAATTATAGAAGAATTTAAAAAGCATTAGGTTTATTATGTAGAGGATAATAAAACTAAGAAGAGATATTGAAAAGATGATCCTTGTATTTTGCAAGGATCATCTTTTCAATTATAAAAACTTCACTATTTTAATGATACAATATAATAAAAAACACTTAAAGTGAAAATATTATCAAAGCACTAAATCCTAAAAATATAAACATTGACAATATCAAAGGCAGGTTGAAAATCCTCTCATCAGATAAATCTTTATCTATTCTGAAAGGAATATTATTTATTTTAAATAATACTTTAATCAATTGAAATAAAAACATAACACCTAATAGAGCATAGAGAGTTAATAACAGAAAATTTGGATCCTCTGCATATCCAATATTAGGATTAGGAGGATATAAATAGTTTAATGTCAAAGGCAGACCATTATTTATCATATGAATAAGAATGCCTGCAAATATGGAATTAGTAGCGAATACAAGAAAAGAGGCTAAAAACCCTGCTATAAAGGTATGGAAAAATTGGAAAGAATTTAAATGTAACATTCCAAACATAAGACCATTCATTGTAGCAGCTACTAATCTAGATTTATTTCTATATCCATCTAATATAATTCCCCTCATTAAGATTTCTTCTAAAATAGCAGGAGTTACTGCAGTAAAAAATAGATTGAAAGCAAAGGTTTTATGAGTATCTTGAGATACTATATCTGCTAAAGTGCTTCCAAAAAAGTAAATATATAATTCAACAATTAGAAATATAAGGGGTAATGAGGCCAGCCATATAAGGAATATAATTATTGTACTTTTTAAGTCTAACATATCTGGCCTCAGTATTCTCTCCACTTCAGACCTATTGAAAAATAGATAAATACTAATAGGTATTAAAAACGCTATATATTGATATGAATTTGCTGGTGTAGGTAAGAATTGGCTAAATATAGACCATATAATTGTACAAAGATAAAATAAATTCACTTTATATATAGACTTTTCTTTTTTTAATATTTTGATATCCATAATAAACCACCCTTCATTTATGCATCTATACTATTGTATAATAAAATAAATAAAATAGAAATGCTTTTCATAGGATTTGTAATAGAAATGTAACGACTTATTATTAAGTATATGGTATAGTTTGGGTATAATAATATTAATTAAATAATTATGAAAGTGGTGATATTTATGAAGAAGTCAATAAATATGGCTATAATTCTTATTTTAGTTGTTTTAGTTACAACTCTTTCAGGATGTAAAAAGAAAAGTCCAGCAATAACAGATCCTGTTAAAGATCCAGCAGGACCTACAGAAGATTTAGAGACAAATGAAAAAGATAGAGAAAAGATTATGGCAGAATTTAACAATGCTTTAAATGGTAAAGAGTTAGATAAGATAGTCTTTTTTATAGATGAGAATATAGGAAAGCTTTCTCAGATAGAAGGGGACAAGATGGTATCAGAATTAGAGAAAATACTTAATCAGTCCTTAGATGTTACAACCAATAAAATTTCTCAGGCAGATACTAATGGAGAACTAATGACTATTGCAGGCACAGAACTTTTCTTCCCAGAGGATAAAATAAAAGACATACAGAATGAAAAGCTTCGTGACGAGATTACAAAAACAATAAATAGTAAATATAAACTTATAAATTTAGAAGGAAGTTACTATCCAATAATAGACTATGAAAAAATAAAACAATACAATAATTATATTTCAGATGAAATGAAGGAATATATCGAGATTAAAGCTATGGACTCAAATGAGCCAGTAGCAATGGATGCTGGACTAAGAATTTCCTATGATGATTTGGCCGATAGAATAATAAAAACAGAGAAATATATAGAGAAATATTCTCAAGGACAGAGATATGAAGAAATGCTAGGAAACTATAAAAACAAACTAGCTCTCTATCTAGGAGGGCTAGATAATACTCCAATAGCTGATTTTGAAACAAAGAAGATTTATGATGATGTATTAGAAAGCTATAATAAAACAGCCAAAATAAAAGATTCAGCCACAGCATTTGTAGTAAATAAATATATTGATGTTATCAAAGAAAACAACAATTTAATAAATAAGGATGTAGAGGATAAGGTTGTATCACTTGTAAATGAAGCATTGTCTTCATTAGAAGTAAGTAAATAAAAGAATTGCTCCTATTTTAGGGGCAATTTTTTTATTTACTTAATTATATTAGCGTATAAGGGGTATTATATTAAGAAATAGAATATAGGAGTGATAAAATGAGTGAATTAATTAATAATAGAGAACATAGACAAAAGATACTTAAAGAAGTAATTAAAGAGCTACATGAAGGAAAAACGGTAGAAGAAGTAAAGGCCAAATTTGCTGAGGTAATTAAAGGAGTATCTGCCAAAGAAATATCAGAAATGGAGGTACAGCTTGTTAAAGAAGGATTACCTATAGAAGAAATACAAAACCTTTGTGATGTTCATGCAGCTGTATTTAAAGGCTCTATAGAAGAAATTCATCATCCTGAAGAAGTACCGGGACATCCTATTTATACTATGAGACAGGAAAATAAGGCAATAGAGGAACATATAGAAAATGTAATCAAGCCTAATTTGGTTAGATTTAAAGGAAATGACTCAAAGGAAAATATATTCACTTTAATCTCTGATATTAATTTACTCTGGGATATTGATAAACATTATAGCAGAAAGGAAAACCTAATATTCCCATATCTAGAGAAGTATGGAATCACAGCACCACCGAAGGTTATGTGGGGTGTAGATGATGAAATAAGAGCTAAAATAAAGGAGATTAAATTATCTTTAACTTCCTATAAGGGAAATAAAGATGAGGTTGCTGAAAAAGTGGAGGAGATGCTAATTCAGGTAAAAGAAATGATATTTAAGGAAGATAGCATATTATTCCCTATGTGTTTAGACACTTTGACAGAAGATGAATGGATTAGCATATATGATGAGTCGGATGAGATAGGATATGCATTAATAGCTCCAGAAGGGAAATGGAATAGAGCAAGAGTAAATGTAGAACAAAAGGCAAAAGAAGAGACAAAGAATACAGTAGATGATGGTTATATAAAATTTGAAACAGGAATATTAACATCTAAGGAAATTAATTATATATTAAATAGTATACCTGGAGATATGACATTTGTAGATAAGGATAATATAGTTAAATATTTTTCCCAAGGAAAAGAAAGAATATTTGCCAGAACTAAGGCGGTGATTGGTAGATCAGTTGAAAACTGTCATCCACCAGCATCTGTAAATGTAGTAGATAAGTTAGTAGACGATCTTAGAAGAGGAAAGAAAGATAGTGAAAGTTTTTGGATCAAGATGGGAGATAAATATATTTTAATTAGTTATTTTGCTGTGAGAGATGAAAAAGGAGAATTTCTAGGAACTTTAGAATTTACACAGGATATAGCCCCTATTCAAGCAATAACAGGAGAAAAAAGATTGATGTCAGAATAAAAAAACCACCATTATGATCTGAACCCTTTAATCCGGACTTTTGGATAATATTAATTATGCGGCTTGTTG
>NZ_CABSQO010000036.1:0-39788 GCF_902479755.1 uncultured Tissierella sp.
ATTTTATAATGTTCCCTATTCAATTAATGTGTTTAGGAATACATTTCACAATATTTCTTATAACTAAAATAAAAATAATCCATTGGCTGTTTGGCCAATGGATTATTTTTATTTTAGTATATTCATTTCTTTTCCTACTTTTTCAAATACAGCCGCTGCTCTATCTAACTGATCCTTTGTATGAGCTGCAGTTACCATGCATCTAACCCTTCCTGTTCCCCTTGGAACTGTTGGGAATACAATACCTGATACGAATACTCCATTTTCAAATAATTTTCTGCTGAATTCCATTGTCTTAGCTTCGTCTCCGATAATTACTGGAGTTATTGGAGTTTCACTATGACCTGTATTATAGCCTAGGCTACCAATTTTTGATTTCCAGTATCTTGCGTTATCCCATAGTCTATCAGTGTATTCTGTTGATTCCATCAGAATGGTGATTGCTTCTGTAACTGCTCCTACAGCTGCTGGTGGTAAGGATGTACTGAATAGTACTGGTCTTGCTCTATGGCTTAACCAATCACACATTGTTTGTGAACCAGATACATAGCCTCCCATTACTCCTATACCCTTAGATAGACAGCCCATTGAGAAATCTACTCTACCATGTAATCCAAAATGGTCTATGGTTCCTCTTCCGCTTTCTCCTAATACTCCTGAGCCATGAGAATCATCTACATAGGTCATTGCTCCATATTTTTCTGCTAACTCTACTATTTCAGGAAGCTTTGCTATATCTCCATCCATACTGAAAACTCCGTCAGTGATGATTAGCATGTTTTTATATTTGTCTCTAGATTCCTTTAGTACTGCTTCTAAGCTGTCCATATCAGAATGCTTATAAATTCCTCTTGCAGCCTTTGATAATCTAGTACCATCTATGATTGAAGCATGGTTTAATTCATCAGATATTATTATATCTCCTGCCTCTGTAACTGCTTGAATAGTTCCAGCATTACAATTGAAAGCTGATTGATATAAAAATGCTGCTTCATCTTTTTTGAATTTAGCTAAAAGGGCTTCTAGATTTTCATGGATGTCCATATTTCCTATAATGGTTCTTACAGCACCTGTACCTGCACCATATTTTTCAACTGCTTCAATAGCAGCTTTTTTTAATCTAGGATGATTAGCGAATCCAAGATAATTATTTGAAGATAAATTTATAACCTTTTTACCATTCAATATTACTTCAGCCTCACATGGAGTTTCTAATACTGGCAGCTTCCTATAAACACCATCCTTCTTTAATTCCTCAATTTTTTCCTTTAAGAATTTTAACTCATGTACATTGGACATAGTAAGACCTCCTAAAATTTAATTATGAAGATTAAATATAACTACCCTACATTTTTTAAAACTGTAGGGCATTTATAGTCTTGCAGTTACATATTTCTTTATTATAAACCTAAATAAGCTTTTTCCACTTCAGAGTTATTTAATAACTCTTGTCCAGTTCCTTCTAAAGCTATATGTCCTAATTCAATAACGTAACCATAATGGGCAATACTTAAAGCCAATGACGCATTCTGTTCTACGAGTAAAATAGTTTTACCCATATTTTTTATTTTTTCAATTACCCTGAAAACCTCTTCTACTATTATTGGAGCTAAACCCATTGACGGTTCATCCATCAAAATCAATTCTGGACTACCCATAAGAGAACGTCCAATTGCCAGCATCTGTTGTTCTCCTCCTGACATAGTGCCAGCAAGCTGCTTATATCTAGTTTTCAATACAGGAAAAGTATCAAAAATCCAATCTAAATCATCTTTAATTACATTTTTCTTATCCTTACGTTTATAGGCTCCTAACTCCAGGTTTTCCATAACAGTCATATCAGGAAAAATATGCCTTCCTTCTGGTATTAAAGATATTCCCATACTAACGATATCCGGTGTTTTTAAATTGGTGATATCCTTGTTTTTCCAAGAAATACTACCACCTTGCCCTTTAACAACTCCCATAATGCAATTTAATGTAGTTGTTTTTCCTGCTCCATTGCCGCCAATAAGGGTTGTTATTTTTCCTTCTTCCACCTTTAAAGAAATATCATGAAGTACTTTAGTTGGTCCGTAACTTGCACTAATTCCCTTTATCTCGAGCATTTACATCTCCACCCTTCCCTAAATATGCACTTATTACATCTGGATTATTACGGACTTCCTCCGGTATTCCTTGAGTAATTATTTTGCCATGATTGAGTACAGAAATCCTATCACATATATTCATAACTAATTTCATATCATGTTCAATTAAAATAAGTGTATATCCTTTTTTTCTTAATCTATCTATAATATTCAATAGATTTATTTTCTCTGTAGGATTCATGCCAGCAGCTGGTTCATCTAGAAGTATTATTTTAGGCTGAGCGGCTAAGGCACGAGCAAATTCAACCAATCTTTGTTGTCCATATGATAAATTCTTTACAATTTCATCCTTCTTGTCTTCCAGACCCATAAATTCAAGGGCCTCTAATGCTTTTTCTCTAGTAATTTCCTCATATTTGCGAGATTTTTTTCCATTAAGTAAAATGGATAAAATCGGCATGGGAGTATGAACATGGTGACCTATCATAACATTATCTAAAACAGACATTTCTTTAAAAAGTCGTATGTTTTGAAAGGTACGAGATATTCCTGCTGGTACAAGCTGATATGACTTAGAAATTGAAAGTTTCTTTTCTTCTAATGAAATATCACCTGAGTCAGGCTTGATTATTCCAGTAATAACATTGAAGAGAGTTGATTTACCTGCTCCATTAGGACCTATTATCCCATGTACGGAGTTTTTTATTACTTCTATGTCAACACCACTTAATGCTTTCAGTCCACCAAAACTTATAGATACTCCTTTTATAGTCAAAATATTTAATCCTTCAGGCATTATACATCACTCCATATTTTTCATTGAGCTTTTACTTTTTTACGTTTATTTCTTATATCATTTATTATACCTACTAAGCCATTGGGCATATAGATTACTGTAAGTACTAGGATAAGACCATATATTATCAATCTTGCTCCTTGAAAAACTCTTAGACCTTCAGAAATAATAGTCAATACAAAGGCTCCAAAGATTCCCCCTATAATTGTCTTGTTTCCACCGATAACTGACATACATAGAAATGCTACAGATTCATCAAATGTAAAGTTATCAGGACTGGTTACACCAGAAAAAGAACCAAATAAAGCTCCAGCTATACCAGCAAACATAGCACTAATTGCAAAGGCTGCAATCTTATATTTATTAACAGGTACTCCCATGGCTTCTGCAGCAATCTCGTCTTCTCTAATGGCTGTAAGTGTTCTACCGATTTTAGACTTAGTTATACGAGTTGCTATATAGGTACCTAAAATTACAAATACTAATATTAGATAAAAGAATTGCATTTCAGATTTTATCTGTAGTCCAAAAATTTCTGGATAAGGTATACCCGTAAGACCAGCTGCCCCTTTGGTAACTGGAGTCCAATTCAATAAAATCAGTCTAATAATCTCTCCAAAGCCAACTGTAGCCAAAACTAAATATGGACCAGATAACTTCATCGAAGGTACGCTAATGATCAAACCGAAAATAAGCGATACGATTACGCTAAGAATAGCTGCTAAAAAGAATGGAACTCCAAAGTTCATCATAGCAAGTGCCGATACATAGGTCCCTACAGCAAAGAATCCCGCTTGTCCCATGGAAGTCTGTCCGGTATATCCGCTTAAAATATTTAAACCTATTGTCACCAATGCATAGATACCAGCTAGGTTGATTACATGAAGATAATAGAGATTCTTAATATAAAGTGGAATAGTTAAAATTAGCACGATTCCTATCAGTAATAAAATCTTCTTGTTTTTTCTCATTTTTACACCACCATAACTATACTTTTTGTTTTCTCTTTCTCAAAAACAATCCCGACGGTCTTAACCATAATACCAAAATCAATATAGTGAAGGTAATAGCATCTCGATAACCGGAGCTTATTTGGCCACCTGCTATTGATTCAACTATTCCTATGAAGAAACCTCCAGCAATGGCACCTGGTACAGAACCTAATCCTCCAACTACTGCAGCAACAAAGCCTTTTAATCCTATTCCTGCACCCATATTAAATGTTACAAAGAATATAGGAGCTATTAGTATACCTGCGGCTGCGCCTAATGCTGCACTGGTAGCAAAGGCTACCCCATCAGAACGCTCTGTATTGATACCCATGAGAACTGCTGCATAGCGGTCTTGAGTAACTGCTCTCGAGGCTTTTCCTTCCTTCGTATACTTTAATAGATATTGAAATATAATCATTATAATTATACTGACTATGACTATTAAAATATCCTGAGGTGTCATGCTCATAACTCCTGCAGCAATAGGTTTTGTACTCACAGGTGACGGAAATAACTGAGCATCAGGTCCCCAAATCATTAAAGCTATATTTCTCAAGATAATAGATGCACCTAATGTACCAATAATAACATTTACTGGTGGTGAATTTCTTTTTCTCAATGGTTTTAGAATCAATTGTTGAACTAGAACCCCTGCTATTGCTACTGCAGCCATTGAAATAAATAGAGCAGGTGTAAATCCTAAGTTCAATACTTGATAAATTGTAAAACCTACATATGCTCCTAGCATTACCATATCACCCTGTGACCAATTCAGAACACCTGAAGCCGCATAAATAAAACTATAACTCAAAGCTACCAGAGCATAAATTGCTCCTATAGGCAATCCATTTAGAATATATTGCAACAAATTTTTCACTTCCTTTAAAATAATCTGAAGTAATATGATTATATTGTTTATTAATTATTTTCTACTGCCTTAATAAGCTTAAATTCATTTCCTCTGATTTCAGTGATTAATAATCTCTTTCCAATATCATCACCTTGCTCATTAAAAGCAGGGTTTCCAGTGACTAATTCTAGACCTTCTGTTTTTCTTAATGCATCTCTTAAATCTTTAGGATTACTACTATTAGCTTTTCGTACAGCATCAGCTATAATATAAACTGTATCATAAGCCTGTGCGCCATGTGGAATCGGAGATTCATTATATTTTTCTTTATATTTCTCAACAAATTCTTTTACCTTTGGAATATCAGCATCTGGTAAGAATGTTTGTGTTAAAATTAACCCTTGAGCAGCATCTCCTCCAAGCTCAATTAACTTTGCACTGGCCATACCGCTTGCTCCAAATAATTGTACATCAATACCTAATTGTTGAACCTGATTACTAATGAGAGCTGCTTCTGTATATAGTCCCCATAGGAAAATTGCTTGTGCTCCTTTTTCTTTTATTGAAATTAACTGAGGTTTAAAATCTTTATCTCCATTATTATAAGTAGGAGCATCTACAAGTTCTAATCCATATTTTTCAATAGCATTTTTTAATAATTTTGCACCACTTTGTCCATAATCATCGGCAGAAGTGAATGTAGCAAGCTTAGTTAATCCTAATTCTTCTTTAGCATACTTAATTAATGCATCTGCTTGAAAAGCATCATTTGCTGCTGTACGGAAAATCCATTCATTTCCTTGTTCAGTAATAGAAGCTCCTGTAGACCCAGGTGTAATTTGGGGAATACCCGCTCTTTCTGTAACAACCATATCAGCTAAGGTTGCAGAACTGTTAATGGCTGCTATAACAACATGAGTCTTAGATTCTTGAATTAATTTATTTGTAGCACTTGATGATTTTGTAGGATTACCTTCATCATCTTCAAAAAAAGCTTCTAATGTCCATTCTCCAGCTAATTTATTTTCATTTATTTCACTTATAGCTAATTCAATTGCCCTACGTTGACCTTGTCCCAACTGAGCTGAACCTCCAGATTCCGGTCCAACTACTCCTATTCTTAAAACATTTTCTGATGAGCTTTGATTATTGCTGCAAGCAGCTAGAGCATTAACTGATAAAATTAAGACGATTAATAAAACTAACTTTCTTTTACTCTTCTTAAGCATGACCAGATCCCTCCTTAATTTTTTAAGACTCTTCTGATTTGTTTTTGCTAAAGTAAGCCTATGTAGCTCTCAAATAGGTTAGTAGATATAATAAATCCCTCCTTTTCTATAAAATAGCTCATAAAACAACAAAATGCAAATATGTAAAAATTGGCACTTTTGTTAAATTATTGGCATTATGTAAAATAATTTCTAAGCTGCTTTTGTTTCAGAATATTATTGCTATTTGATTATTTGTTAATTTTGTGAGAATATCATATGTATATAATATTACATAAATCCTATGCTTAATGTGTTCTAGAATACATTTTCTTAATATTCCTTTTAATATTTATTAAATATCTTAATAGTGCAATAAATAACTTTTTATTATAAAATATCATTAACAGCATGTATTTATAATGCTTATTATATTATTCAATACTTAAAAATTTACTTTAAAGGAGTTGAGCCTTTGAATATATATAACAGCTATTCTATTAATTATGACTATAAAAATATCCTTTTAAAGCATTTTAAAGATATTGGAACTATCATTGACTTTCAGAAAGATACATTAATTGAATTTGAATTTAAAAAGTTGGACTATATTTATTTAATCTTAGACGGTATTGTCAAACAATTTTTTTTAGACCTAGAGGGAGCAGAAAGGATAATATTACTATTATCTACTGGAGATATGTTTGGAGAAATAACTATGTTACAACAGGATTCGGACCGTGTCATTACAAAAACCTATTCCAGAGTTAAGGTATGTAAAATTGAAAAAAGTGTTTTTTATAATTATCTGAAAAAGAATCCTTTTGTATATGATAGTATCTTATTAATGATTACTACAAAATTCAGAATACTCATGACACAAATTTATGATAATACATATTTAAATACAAAGGAAAGACTTTTCTTTCTTTTAAAAAGATTATCTATACAGCAAAACTCATTAGAGGAATTAGGGCATAAACTAAATTTTAATCTCACTCACGAGGAATTAGCCAATATGATTGGTTCTACTAGGAGTACTGTAACAAGGATTATGAAGTTATTAGAATCAGAAGGCAAAATAGCAAGAAATGGCAGAAAGATAAATATCATTGACTTATAAAGGATAGAAAAATAAAAAACCCATAAAGAAAATTCTTTATGGGTCATAGTTTATAAATCATATTATTCTTCTGATTCAATTACATCTGGCGCTGCTTCTGTTGCTTCTGGTATGGATGTTTCCTCATCCTCATCTTCTCTATTTATAGATGGCTGAGTCAATGTACAAACTACATCTTCTAATTCTCTTAATATTGTAATATTCTCATTGTTAGCTATATCTAAATCCTTCACTAACATTGGAGTTGTAAAGTCCATATTTTCCACATCAACTTCTGCACCATTTGGTATATCAGTAGGTAAACATTCAATTTCAATTTGATCCAATAGTTGCATCAATATTGAAGGTTGAAGTTTTATACTATCCCTATTAACTAGTACTATTGGTACAGTCATTCTTACCTTCTCATCCATGTTTAGTTTCTGAAAATCAACATGAAGTATTTGATTTTTCACAGGATGCCTTTGGATTTCCTTTATAATAGCTGGTATAGTCTCTCCTTCTAATTCTAAGCTTAATAAAGAAGAACTTCCTGCTGATTTATATACTCTTAAAAATTCGGCTGAATCTACTGAAACGCTAGCTGTTTCACCACCCCTGCTATATACAACTGCAGGTATAATATTATCTTTTCTAATTTTCTTTACTAAATTTTTTCCAGATTCTGTCCTTTTCTGTATCTGCATTTTTATAGCTGTCATGTAATATACCCCCTATCCTTTTTATAGTATACTCTAATAGAATATCACATTTTGGCTCTTCATGCAAATAACAGATGCTATACCCCTACAAGCTATAAAATCACTTGAAGTATTAACAATAATATTACTCCGGGAACTCCTAAAAAACCAACTATTATAGCATTTAATGGATTGATTGCTATACTTAGTCCAAAGAACTTTCCTATGAAGTTGAAAAGTAACAGTGTTAATCCTCCTAAAATTCCATTACCTATTAATTTAATTATCTTTTTAATTGGCCATACAAGTATAAGACCTATAATATATAGCAAAAAGAGTCCAATAATATAATAAAAAATTGTGCCTAATTCCATTATTCTCCCTCCTAAATCTTATTATACTATAATTATAGGAGGACTTAAGAAAATATTACAATTATTTGTACTAGCCATGAGTAGAAATGTTTTTATTGTTTTCTTCTTCCAGCTCTTGCTGTAAGACAGCTCCTGCTTCCCTATCCCATTCCTTCATTTTCTTCAATAGATATATATATTTTAATTTAGATGCCTCCATATCATATATGGCATAATCAATTAAATCAGGATCTGTAGCTGTTTCAAAAAAACTCTCCTTATCTCTCCACTCCTTATGAGCCAGTCTCAAATTTTCTAACATATCATCCCTTGAGTAGTCTTTTTCCTTTTTCTTAAAACTCATCATAAAAACACCCCCTACTCTTTATCATTGACAAAAACTAAGGGGTATATACTTAGATATCTGTTACACTAAATAACATTTTTGAAACTTTAATAGCTTCATTAGCATTTAGACAAAATATTTCGGACTTATCTAACTCCATTTCTTCGATCCAGACATTATATTCTTTCTCCTTACAGAAGAAATTCATAACATTTCAGCAACTACCTGACCAATTTGAATTTTTATTTAAGTCCACATGAAGTATATGTAAATCACTAGGTTCATAGCTATGTAATCTTCCATCTCTGATACTTACCTTGATATCAAATCCACAATTGCTGCACTTTGATTCTACATCTATATCCTGTTTGAAGGTAAATGCCGCTCCCATGGCATCAATAGCACACATAGCAGTGAATTCTCTTCCATCAGCAAGCCTAATTCTATGATTCGTAGGAATTGCCGATACTGGATATATGAAATTGATATTTCCTTCTTCATCTGCCACTATTCCATTTTTCTGAATCAAACTATTCAATATAATATTTACTTCTTCATCTGTCATTCCTAAATTTTTAGCAACCTGCGATGAATTATTTATATTAAATGCTTGTCCATTATCAATAACATAATTCATCAAATATCTTCTTATTCTTTTCTCTCCTATAGATAATTTACTATCTATACTGGCTATTTTCAGTTGCTCATCAGAATAATACCTATAATCACATTGTTCCATAAAAAAATCAACTCTTTCTAACTAATATCATTTCATAAAGATATCATCTTTTTTAACAATTGTTAAATAGAAAATATTAATAATTATCCCATCTACTATAATATATTTTAATTGTTATTTTTTGCACAATTATGATATTATTTAGAGGATTTCAAGATATAAGGGGGAATTTTAGTGAAAGTTGCATATGTTATCAGTTCTGATAACGCCAGAACTATCTTAAGAGATATGGTAATCCCACAATTAGAGGCAGGAAATCATGGAGCTGAAGTAGTTGGTATGTTTTTCGTATTTGATAATACTTTCTTATTATTAAAAGATACTGATATTGGTGAAAGACTTCAAAAATTACACGAAGAAACCGGCATGATACTTTTAGCCTGTGATCAATGTGCTATTGAAAGACAAATAGAAAACAATCTTGTACAAGGTGCTGCTATTGGTTGCTTCCCTGTATTATATGGAGCCCTTGGTTCAGTAGATCTTGACCAAGTAATTACATTCTAGAGCTACAAGGTCCGTTAATACGGACTTTTTTATTTTTTTATGGAGGGGAAATGATTTGAACAAAGTTTTAGTTGAATTTATCAATACCTGATCTGGCTGCGACGGTTATACCCGTGCTGTAGAGGCTGCTGCAGCTAAATATAAGGACAAGGTAGAGGTGAAAATCTACTACGCTGGCAAAAATATGGATTATGTAAGAAAATATGGAGTTATTTTTAGAGGAACTTTAATTATTAACGAGAAAAAGAAGATTCAGCGAATATCTAAAGATATTATTGAGAAAGAAATAGCTTTGGCTATTCAAGAATTAGAAAATGGACGGTGATTTATAATTGTTATTATTAGATTTTTTAAAGAATATATTATTAACTTCTATTAGTTTACTCAATGGAACCTCTGGTTGGCTTGTTTTCAGTTACATAATAGCTGGACTTCTTCATGATGTTATATCTCCGGTGAGATTCCATAAGCATTTAGGAAATACTAAAATTAGCTCTATTCTAAAAGTAACAATTTCAGGCATGTGTTTACCTATTTGTAGCTGCGGAACAATACCCCTTGGCATTAGTTTATACTACTCTGGGGCTTATGTAGGACCTACATTAGCATTTATGGCATCTACTCCTGCATTAAATCCTATAGCGTTAATACTTAGCTATGGACTCCTAGGAAAAGAACTAACAATAATAAATATAGTTGCAGGATTTTTACTTCCTTTTATTATAGGAATAATTGGTAATAAATTAGGGGGCAATGAAGTATGTAAACCTAACTTAGAAAATGAAATATCTACTATGTCCTTAGATCCAATGGAAGAAACTACTTTACTAGAAAAATTCAAATCAGGTATGCAATGGGTAATGGGAGATTTAGCTGTAGTATTGAGTAAATATGTAGTTCTAGGAATGTTATTTGGAGGGTTTATTCTAACTGCATTTCCAGACTCCTTTATACAAAAATATCTAGGAAACCCTAGTATGTTATCACTTTGGAATGTGGCAGTCCTCAGTGCATTTATGTATGTTTGTGCAGTTGGTCACATACCATTTATAGCTGCTTTAATTGCCAGTGGAGCTTCACCTGGTGCAGCAATTACATTCTTGATGGCAGGAGCAGCTACTAATTTCCCCGAACTATTGAGTATTTATAAGATGATTGGTAAAAAAACTGCTATCATTTATGGAACAGTAATATCTGTCTTTGCACTGACTGTTGGATATTTAACAAATTTATGGCTTATGCCTGGATTTGAACCAGCAATTAACTACAATAGAATCGATAGTACTATTGAAAGTGCCAATAAACTGCTTTTTACAATACCAGAGCCACTTAAATATATATGCTCATTTATTGTTTTTCTATTTTTTTTAAAGTCTATGTATCCTAAGGTAAGAGATTTATTCGGAAAACTTGCAGAACAAGCGAGGTAACTAGATGAAAAAAAACATAAAATCTTTATTAATATTTTTAGTTATCTTTGGATTAGGCTTATATTCCTTTTCTATTAAAAAGAATATTACTGTAAATTATTTAGGGGTAGAATCAGATAATGAGCTTCTCTTATATTTTCAAGAAACTCATCCCAATAATGACGCCATATTATGCGGATATGAGGATTTAAATGACGATGGTCGTAAGGACCTATTGGTAATTTATGTAGAAGAATATAGAAAAAATGCAATGGTCGTGGTTATAGATACTGGAGAAGGATTTAAATTATCTGACCACACTCATGCTCCAATACAGAATCAAAAAATCGAGTTCAAAGATATTGATAAAACTGGACCCATAGAATTTATTGTATCTGGTTCAAAGGATGGCAAATACGGTTATGCAATATTTAGATTAATTGATGATAAAGAAATAAAAGATTTATTCGGTGAAGGTATGGAGGATTGCTGTTAGATAAGATATAAAAATGTGGCTATTTTAAAAAAATAGCCACATTTTTATATCTTATCTTATTTATACATTCTATTGTTCAGTAATACCATCTATTGTTTTCGCCTTAGTTATCCATTCTTCATAGGAAAGCCCTATTGGAAATTCTTTGTTAATCTTCTCTTCTATAAAGGTATTGAAATCTTCAATACCGCATGTCTCTAATAGGTTAGTAGACATAAATTTTTCGATGTCATCTATATTAGGAATTTCTTCTTCTGGAATATCAAAATCATAATAATATTGTATATAATTGTCTAAATTTTCCTGTGAAAATTGCCATGTAATAGTTCTTCCCTCTGCTACTGTTTTCATATAGACAGTTTTTAGTCCTACTTCTGGCTGAACTCCAAATCCTTCAGCAAACATCATACCTGCATTATATGGATGTTCATATAGATACTTTATTGCAAGAGCATGTGCAAGTACCAATCTTTTAGCTAATTCTGGATGTTCTTCTAGAAAATCATTGTTCATACAGTAGATACAACACATTCCCCAACCAGTTTCAAGATCATCTGAAATATGAGCACCCCATCCAGTTGCCATAATTTTACCAATTCCCTCAAATTCTGCTTGAGAAGCATAAGGGTCACAGCAAGAAAATCCATCAAGCTGACCAGCCTTTAATGCAAATAGTTTGTCCTTATCTCCCATATCAACTACTTCATAATTTTTTAATTCCATAGGAATATCTAATTCTTCAGACCATTTACGCCATTCTGGTTTTACCTCTGCACCTGAGCCTATAGCTAGAGTCTTTCCAATTAAATCCTTTGGTTCTTTTATGTCATTACTAACAACTAGATATCTAGAACCTCCTATATGATTGGCTGCAGCCATAAATAATGGTGCTCCTTGGTTAACTGATTTAATGGCACCTTCAATCCCTTGATATCCAACATGCATTTCACCTGAAGACATAGCCTCCATAATCTTACCAGTCTTTGTAACAACAACATTAAGTCCTAGTGCCTTATAGATGCCTGCCTTTTCTCCTATAATTGATGGAACCATATGGTCACAGTCCCTATATCCCATTTGCACAACGAAATTTTTATCCGCTTCTGTCAATTCACCTAGTTTGTATTTAGCTACCTCCGCAACTGGGTCATAATCTACTTCTTGAATTACGGTTTCTTTACTACTATCAGTACAACCTGCTAAAAAAGTAATTCCCATTGCTAGTACTAAAACCATAGCAATTATTCTTTTTGTCATATATATTTCCTCCCTAGATTATATATTATATAATATGTCTTACATATCATAGACGGCTTTAATATACTTTGCTGCTTATTGGGCATTTTTCATGCCTGTTTCCTCGGATACCTTCTCATTTTCATTTCCTTCGATATAATGGCATATAGAACCTTTACATCCACTTACCTTTCTTGCATCTGATAAATGTTTCTCAAGTTTGTTTTTTTCTTTTTCTAATCTTACTATTTCTGCTTTTATAAGGGATATTTTTTCTTGTATCTTATGGCTTACATAATTACAGGGAGGTATTCCATTGTTTTTTAATACCAGTATCTTTTTTATTTCTTCCAATTCAAATCCCAAAGCCCTAGCCTTTTTTATAAATAATAATTTTTCTATATCTCTTTCATCAAATACTCTATAGTTATTAGAACGTCTTTCTACTTCCCCTAATAAACCTTGACTATCATAGTATCTGACAGCAGAACTATTAAGTCCAGTAATCCTGCAAACATCTTTTATAAATAACATGGCTTCCTCCTACCTCCTATTATAAACCTTAAAGCCGACTTTAAGGTCAAGGGAAAAAAATAGAAATTGTATAAAAATTATCAATAAACATTTTTTGTAAAAAAGGTTTCTAGCGAAGCATTAAAGCCTTTCTAAAAACTAAATTAAGTCAAGTTCTTTTATTTATAAATCTAAAAACAAAACTTTTCTATTTCTTATAAAAAACATCCATCAAATAATCTGATAGATGTCCTAATCTGCTTTCCATCTAAGTAATATACTTTCAATTAAGAGCATCAATTTATCAATACCAAACCCTATCAAAGCAGCTATAAACATATATGCTATAATTGTATGGGTTTGCATCCTAGATTGAGCCTCTACCATACAGTAGCCGAACCCGGCACTGGTCGCAATGAACTCCGCTCAGATAACTGACATCCAACCCATACCAATGGCTAATCTGATTCCAGTTATAACTCCTGGAAGTGATCCCGGAAGAACAATATCTTTTATTATATCAATTGTACTTGCTCCCATACTTCGAGCTGCATTGTAAAAATCTCTGTTGATATCCTGAACACCTGCTATAGTATTTAGAATAATGGTAAAAATTCCTGAAAACGCAATCATAAAAATTGTAGGCCCATCACCAAGACCAAACCAAATAATAGATAGTGGCACCCATGCCATAATAGGAACTTGTCTTAAGGAGTTTATAAATGGAGCCATAGCTCTTAGCATTGTTTTAGAATAACCCATAATCATACCAATGGGTAACCCAATAATGAGTGCATAAAAAGCACCCGTTAAAACACGTCTCATGGTAATACTAATGTTTCTGAGTACATACAGATCCGTTATAGCCTTAAAAAAAGCTTCAACTACACTTTTTAACGAAGGGAAAAGAAATGGTTTATCTACAATTTCTGCCGCAATTGACCATATTATACCAATGATTATTAGTGCAATTGGAGTATAAATATTGAAATCTTTACCATTAAGCTTTCTCCAAGCATTCCTATCTTTCATCTTACTTGCATGTACCATTCTTTTTATGTCTTTTTCTTGTGTATTCAATTCCTTTCTTCACCTCCTCCTAAAGCATTTCCAAGAATGCTTCTATTCTTGTTCGTAGTTGTCCTTCATCGCCCTGTCCATAATTTGTCTCTAAATGCAAATAAGGCTTACCGCATTGGTTTGCGATGTTTTTGATATTTGTGGACTCAATTCCAAATGGGTTACATGAGTGAAGGATAATTCCAACGACTCCATCAACCTTCCATTCATCAATAGTAAGAGCCACTTGTTCAAGTCTCCTTTGATTAGGTGACATGACTGCACAAGGCACCTCTAAATATTTTTCTGCAATACATTCAATCGGATCCTTTGTTTCAGATTCCTCAATGAGCCTTCTTCTAGAAACAATTCCACTGCAACCCTCATAACAAACTATGACACCACCAAGTTCCTCAATGACCTTAATGGTTTTCTCAAATACTCCTCCACTTGGTCCTCCTGATACTAAGATTCTAGGCCTCCTACTACCTTTAGGAATAGGTCCTTTTCCATTTCTCCAATCTTCTTCACACTTATCTAAAACCTCTTGCACTTTCTCATAACGTTCCTTACGATCAAATATGTATTGTACTCCCTCCATTACACTACGCATATGTAAACCTGTAATAGCAGGCGGATCATAACGTCCAAGCTCATATAGCTGAGCCATTTGAATACGTTCCTTATTCCCCCATTTAATGGCTTCCCTTAGCATTTCATCTGTAATAGTAACATCAAATTTCTTCTCTAATACTTCCTTAAAGTGGCGTAATTCCATAATCCAAGATTCCAAAGATCTTTCAGGGTCAGGATTATTTGGCAAATGTATAATATGAACATCCTTTAGTTCAGCAAGGATTTCATACATTTTTTTCTTTCCATCACAGGTAGTCTCACCTACAATAAGATCAGAAAAATAAGCGTAAGGACATGTTTCCGTTAATGCAAATCCGTAACTTGACTTAATTAAAGGACAAAGATTTGCTGGTAGTTCTGCTTCTGCTGCAGGAATAGGTTCAGGACTCTGGCCACATA
The DNA here is from genome assembly GCF_902479755.1 of uncultured Tissierella sp. Lineage (NCBI taxonomy): Bacteria > Bacillati > Bacillota > Tissierellia > Tissierellales > Tissierellaceae > Tissierella > uncultured Tissierella sp. Next base: position 15,433 of record NZ_CABSQO010000036.1, read on the forward strand.
GTCCTACACGATAAAGGCCCGCTGCGTCAATCATTTCAGAAGGAGCAAATTGACAAAATGTCCCACATAACTTTCCACCATTATCCTTTAGTTCTTTCATCCTAATAAAACCTTGTCTTCTAGCATCAGCAAATTCTTCAAAGCGTTCTGGTAAAGTTGTCATAAATATTCTCCTTTTATAAAAATACTATAATTAAATTATTTATTGCTATTACAAATTGCCTTTTCAGCAAAGACTACTCTCTTATTGCCTTTCTTATCTGTTTTTTCAATAAACTCCAGCAGCTCTTCATCACCTTGATTTTTAACTTCTCCATTTAAAGCAGTCCTTAAAATATCAGATAATTCATTTGTATATTGATGATATTTTTCATTTTTTCTATCTCTAGGCCTAGGAAGTTCAATTTTTATATCAGCTAATATTCTTCCTCCATCCCTAGACATAACTATAACTCTATCGCTTAGATAAATAGCTTCATCAACATCATGAGTCACCATAAGAGCTGTTTTCTGATTTTCTTGTAACATTGATTCCAGCTGTGCTTGAAGCATTTGCCTCATTTGAAAATCAACTGCACCTAAGGGTTCGTCCATCAACAAAACTTTTGGATCACATGCAAGAGCTCTAAGCAAAGCAACTCTTTGTTTCATACCGCCTGATATCTCATGGATATAGTAATTTGCATATTCCTCCAGATGTGCCATCTCTAGAAGATCTCTAAGTCTATCTTGTCGTTCTTTTTTTGGTACTCCTTGCATTTTCATTGGATACATAATATTCTCTGAAACTTTCATCCATGGAAAAAGCGCATAATTTTGAAATACAAAAGCTCTATCCGGTCCCGGTTTATTTACTTTCTCTCCGTTTATATAAATATTTCCACCTTCATGCTTCAAAAAACCTGCAATAATATTCAGAGTAGTTGTCTTTCCGCAGCCTGATGGGCCTAATAAGGAAACAAATTCACCTTCATTTACATCAAAAGAGATATCTTCCAATACAGTATTCATTGATCTTTTATCTCTTCTGTTTGAAAAAACTTTAGTAATTCCTTGTACTGATATTGACATGTCTTCACCTTTCCTATTCTAAACTTAAAAATTTAATATTTTTACTCTGCCAAAATTCCTCTCTCATGCTAATATATTCCTTAAGTATCTCAGTTTGATTTAGCTCTTGAACTGTATTATTATAAGCTGTTATAAAATCTTCAAAAACCTTTGTGCCTATAATATCTTTCTTAACAACTAGACTATAAGAAATATAATCATCTTTCGAAAGTGGAACAAAATTAATGTCTTTTAATAATGCCGCCTTCGTTATATCTAAGACCACTCCATCTACTTGCCCTCCTTCTAGAGAATAGGGCAAGGAAATAGGTGACATCTCAATAACTTCTTTTACCTGTTTGTAGCTTTCTGTGGCAAGTTTATGTAAATGTTCCCTTTTATGACCAATTCCAAGTCTATGAATGCCATCAACATCTTCCTTATAACCAATAACCTCTGCATTCATGATAACTGGACCATATATTTCAAAATCATCATTAGCCTGTACTAAATGCAAAGCCATATGATTACAATAAAATGCCATATCGATTTCATCTGAGCTCAAGGCCCATTGCGCTGTATTACTTCAGCAGTCCTTAAATGTAAAATCAGATAAAACTTCTTCTTTTCCTTCTGTAATACCAATGCTATCTATACCAATATTTTTACTCGTTCTAATAATCTTCTCTAGAAGCAATCCTGTTATATCATCTCCAGAGCCGATTCTTAATCCTATAATCGTATTTTTTACTTTCTCCTCCCTAGGCATGAATTTAGAAAACCCTAATCCTAAGATCAATAGCAATAGAAAGAAAAGAAATATTCTTTTAGTTGTGTTCATATAATCATCACTCTATGTCTTAATTTGTCAGTTTTTTAACCATATAGACTAAAAATGTACTAGTTTTATATCAGAAATACTATATCAAACCTTTCAATATGATTAAATAAATATAGAAATATTTGATGGTAATATATACTAATATAGAAAAACATAATCACAAACTCTCTACAATTCGTATATAATTGATTTTATAGATAGAAGAAACCTACAATTTATATAATATCAAAGGACTGAAATACATTTGGAGGGATATATAGTGCATGACTTAAATTTATCAAATCAATTTGAAGAATATTTAGAAACAAAAAGAAATGGTATTCTGAAGGCAAAGGAAGTCAAGGAAAAAGGTGGTATAATTGCAGGTACTTTCTGTAGTTTTGTACCAGTGGAAATACTAGATGCCGCGGGCATCCATATAGTAAACCTATGTGGTACAAGCAATAAAACAACTATAAGTTCAGAAGCAGATCTTCCAAAAAATCTCTGCCCTTTGATCAAATCAAGCTATGGTGCTGCTATTTCAGACAAATGTGGTTATACCTACTTTTCTGATATAGTTATTGGAGAAACGACCTGTGATGGTAAGAAAAAAATGTATGAATTACTGAGTGAGTTAAAGGATATACATATCATGCAATTGCCTCAAGGAGCTGATAGAAACTATTCACCTCTTATGTGGGAAAAAGAAGTTAGACTATTGATTAAAATTCTAAAAGAAAAGTTTGATATAGAAATTACAGAGGAAAAACTAAAAGAAGCAGCTTCATTTAGAAATAAATTTAGATCTTTATATGGTGAATTATTTGAACTAAGCAAGTTAGAACCACCTGCGATTACAGGTTTTAATGCATATAAAATACTTGAAGGCTACAGATTTAATTTTGATCTAAATGAGGAATATAAACAACTAGAAGAACTAATTCATAAAATTAGAAAAGAATATAATGGAGACAAAAGACCTATAGATAATAAGGCTAAGAGAATTCTTATTACAGGCTGTCCATTAAGTGGAGTTTTAGATAAGATTGTTAATACAATTGAAAATAACGGCGGCGTAGTTGTTTGTTTTGAAAATTGTGGTGGTATAAAACCTATTAGAAATAATGTTGATGAAAGTACTGGTGATATCGTAAAGGCTATAGCTGATAGATACTTGGATATCGGTTGCTCCATTATGTCACCTAACCATAAGCGTATGGAATTATTACCAGAACTAATAGAAGAGTTCAAAGTTGATGGTGTTATTGAAGTAGTACTGCAAACATGCCACCCTTATAGTGTTGAAACAAGAGCAGTCAAGAAATTAATATCAGATATAACTACACCATATATGGCCATAGAAACAGATTACTCCGACTCCAATATTGGTCAAATAAAGACTAGAATCACTGCATTCATGGAGATGTTATAATATTGAAAAAGCTAGAAATCAAGTTCTAGCTTTTTTCATATTCGTTCGTTAAATCTTCCAAACAGATACCCTATTTCTTCCATATCTCTTTGATAAATAAAGAGCTGTATCTGCATAGTTGAAAAATTCTTTTATATTTATTTCATCCTTTGGGATTGTACTTGTAACACCAATACTTACAGTTTGAACCTTTCCTATTGGCGAGTATGGATGTTCTAACTTTGCATCATTTATGGCTTTCAAAATAGTATTGCCAACTTCTTCTCCTTGAATGATATTTAGATCAGGAAATAAAATTACAAATTCATCCCCACCATATCTAAATACGTAACCTCCATATTTAGATGACTCTTTTTCCAGAATCTCTCCTATATTTTTTAACATAACGTCCCCTGCTGAATGACCATAATTATCATTAAATTCTTTGAAATAATCTAAATCTATAAGCATTATTGATATATTTTGTTTTTCTTCTTTTGCCTGTTCCCATAGTTCTATAAATAATTCATTGAATTTTCTTCTATTAAATACATGGGTGAGTTCATCTATTCCCGAAAGATGTCTCTCCTTTTTAAGATCATTATGTACCTTTCTCATATATCTATATAAAGCAAAGGCAATCAGCCCAATCATTAAATTTATTACTATATAAACTGTTATTAGGGGAACATATCTTTCTCTTATTTTTCCCAGCTCATATACATCTGTATCAACACCTAGTAACCCGATATAATTGCCTTCAACAGTATAAAATGGTACATAAGCATATACTCGCTCTGCACCTTTATATTTATCGACTTTATATGAAGGGATTTTTGTCTTTTCTACCTCTTTAAATAACTCATCGGCTATATCATATCTAATTTCATCATCATAATAATTTTTATCCTCTGCGTCTTCTCTTCTAGTTTTAACACTATCTACTGCATCCAATAGATAAATAACATCATTATTATACTTTTTTTCACTACCCTCTAGTCTTGATATTATATAGATATACTTATAATTTGAAACATCCATTACTGTCCTAGCCATTTCTTCAAAGTCTTTGTTTATCTCACTTTCCAGTAACTCTTTAAATGTAAGTGATTTTAAAAATAAGTAATCTTCATTGCTTATCTTTAAACTATTGGCAATATATGTGGCTAAGATTATGGCATTGCTGCCTACTTCATCCTTCACGTAGAAATTTATTTCATAATTAGAATAGATAATCACACTTAGGAATACAACGAACCATAAGGCTATAAGAATTTTAAAATAGAATTTAATATTATCATACTTTTTTAAACTCAATTCTTCTGCCAACCCACTCACTACCTTTAAATATATTAGATAATAATATCTATTTTGAATTATATCATAATTTAGGTATTTAGTCCTATTTTTATCTAATGATAATATGGAAATATCAATATCATTCTTTTGAATCTTATGTTTTATAGCACATAAGAAATTTCTCGTTTGATTCTTATTCTTTAAGAGAACTTAACCTAATTAAATTTTAAGCAGATTGCCGAAATCTTTGATTTCATGCAAGTCGCTTATGCAGTGGGTAAAAGTTCTATCTCCTAATTCTTCCTTGGTAATTTTCTATAATTTTTCTTACTATAATTTCACTTTTATGCTATAATTAGCTACGTTAATATTTGATCAATGTGAGGCGTATTATATAAAAATGAAAAGAAAAAAAGCAATGAAGGAAGCAACTCTTTATATTATTTATTTTGGAATCGCTGCTAAAGTTTTATCCTTTATAAAAGGAATTCTTACTGCATCCAAAATAGGAGTAAGCTATAAAATGGACTCCTATCTATTGGCTTTCAGTACCATTATGCTTCTTACAAGTTTAATAAGTGATGGAATAATTATTGCAGTTATCCCTTTATTACAGGAGATACAAGAAAGGCATGGAATAGAAAGAAAAATAAGTTATACCAATAATTTAATAAATATTACTGCTGTATTTTCCTTTATTCTAATCTTGATAGGATTTATCGAAGCACCTGCAATAATTAAAATCTTTGGTCCTGGATTTAAAGGAAAAGAATTGGACAAGACCATCCTATTATTCAGAATAGGGCTGCCAATTATCTCACTCTCTTGGATTAATGCAATATTTTCTGGTTTTTTGCAATCAGTCCACTCTTTTAAGGGAGGGCCTAAAGGAAAGGTTGCAAGTGGAATTCTGTACATAATCTATTTATTATTCTTTGCAAAGACCTTTGCCCTTAAAGGTCTTATGGTAACAGGTATTATATCTGCTATTGGTCAAATATACATATTTAGAAAAGGACTTAAGAGAAATGAATTTAAATATAGTTGGAATTTTGACTTAAAGGACAAATATATAAAAAAACTAAGGGGTTATCTAATACCAATAGTTGCAGGTGTCGGAATCAATGAGTTAAATGTTTCTATCGATAATGCTGTAGCCTCAACCCTTAGCACAGGTAGTATTGCAGAATTAAGCTATGCAAATGAAATCATAGATTTATTTTTGGGAGTATTTATTGCAGCAATAGTTACAGTCATATTTCCAGTGCTATCTGAAGATTATAATAAACATGATGAAGACCATTTGAAAAATGAAATAAAGCATGGAATGAATATGGTACTAATTATAGCCATACCTGTATCTATTATATTGATAACTATGGCGGAGCCCATAGTTAAGATAATATTCCAAAGAGGTGCATTTGATGCTAAAGCATCCTTGCTGACATCAAAAGTACTGGCACATTATGCATTTGGTTTAGTCGCCATGGCACTTATTCCATTAATTACAAGGGCTTATTATTCAATTCAAGATATGAAAACTCCTGTAGTCATTAGTCTAGCTGCCTTAGGAATAAATACAATTTTAGACTTATCACTGGCACCATTCATGGGAAACAGTGGAATTGCATTAGGCACTAGTATTTCTATTATATTAGCTTTAATATATGGAATATTTGATTTGAATAGAAAGCTGGACATTGTAAAAGATGATGGTTTGAAGGATACCGTACTTAAGATTGGTGTAGCAACTGTGATTATGACTGAAAGTATGTTCCTAGCCCACGGTACAATTTCAACTCTGTTAAATGATTTACTTATAAATAATATACTAGACATTTCTTTCTCAACAATAACTGGAGTAGGTGTATATGCCGAAGTATGTAAGGTGTTACGTGTAAAGATATAGAAAAATAGAGATGATTTTCAAAAATCTCCTCTATTCTTCTAATTTATTTAATTTTACAATTAATAATTTCGTTATTAAATTTATCCAATTTCAGGCACCAATGACCTATAAAATTTACATCCTTTCTTTCTTCTTTTATCTTTTTAACTATATCAAAATAATTACAGCCTTCTACCTTTATCTTTTCACTCTCTAACAGTCCTATGACCTCCAGGGATGTTGACGTCTTCCCACAGAGATGAATTACACTTTTTCCCAGCTGTTCTTCAACTCTTTTCAGTATATTATATGTAGAGTTCCCTGATACTTCCTTATATATTTTAGGTCCAACTATATCTATGGTGCCTGTAGGGTCTGCAAAGGAAATCACATCTACATTCTGTTTAACTCCCTCTAGAATAAGTTTTACTAAACTATTCTCAACTATTTCTAACAATCTATTGATTTTTTCTCTATCTTTTCTTATAGTCCTGTAAAACAATTGACTGTCCATAATAGATGTAGCAATACTAAATGGGCCTGTTATATCCAGTATTACATTCTCTTCATTTTCCTTTAAAATACTTATCGCCTTTAGAACTTCAGCAATTCTTCCATTATTTAAATCTATTTCTAATATGTCCTCAACTAAATTTATATCATCGACTTTATACTCTCCAATCCTATTTCCTACTTTTTGATCAAAAATCACTGTGGAACCAAATGCCTCAGCTTCTACAGTATGGCAGAAAGGTAATTTGCAATATTTCTTATTCTTATACTTTTTCAAAGCCTTTGCCAATATAACCATCTCAGAAGCGTTTTTATTTGATTCTTCATATGATATATTTAATTCTTCCAAAATATTATCAGGTATTATTTCAATTTCCTTTCCTACACATTTAAAAATATTTGCAGCTATCATTCCATCACCTTTTCTAAAAGTTTAGTTGAGACACAAAAATGTCTTGAAAGTTCTCTTTAAGAGACAATTCCAATACTTCTATATTCTTCCTAATATTATATATCTCTTCAAAGCATTCTTTATTGATTAGTGCTAACCTAGCTCCTTCCAATGAGGTATTACCTAAAAAACTTATCTCTCCTCTGAATCCCTTAGGAATAAGTCCTATCTTCTTTATATTATAGGGATCAACATGATATCCAAATGCACCAGCAATATATACCTTTGCTATTTCTTCTATCTTTAGCCCTATTTCCTCCAGCATTAAAATTACACCAGCAGCTATGGCTCCCTTTGCTAATTGAATCTGTCGTATATCCTTTTGAGAAATATATATATCCTCCGTTATATAAAATTTTTTATCTACTAATCTATTTTCAAGTTTGAAATCTAAATTTTTATTCCATCTTCCAGATTTCAGAAGGATATTTCTTTTTACCATTGCTCCGGCTATATCTATTAATCCACTTCCACAGATTCCTATAGGTTTTTCATCTCCTATTGTGGTATAGCTAATATTAAACTCTTCATCTATATCAAAGGTTTCAATTGCTCCCCTTTGTGCACGACAGCCACATTCAATATTCATACCCTCTAAAGCAGGACCTGCCGCAGTAGATGTAGATATTATCTTTCCATTCTTTATAACTGCCATTTCACCATTGGTACCAATATCTATAAATACAGCTTCCTCATTATTCTTAAAATCTGAAGCCATAATACCCGATACTATATCTCCTCCTACATAGGATGAAGCAGATGGAATTAAGCTGAGTATAGCCTCATCATTAACTTCAATAGATATATCCCTTGCTTTAAGAGCTTTTGGACTTAAAAATACTGATCTATAAGGGGCTTTAGCCAATGAACTGGGATTAATGCCCAACAAAAGATGCAGCATAGTAGTATTAGCAGCAATGATAATATGATAAATATCATCTATATTATAGGGAGTCCCTGTTAGGTTTTTTATTGAATTATTTATTTCATCTACTATTAATTCCTGAAGCTTAACAGCCCCTGTTGGATTTTCCATACAATATGTAATTCTTGTTAGGACATCTCCCCCATATTGAGTTTGAGGATTTAGGGATGATAGCTTTTCTATTATTTCTCCACTGGATAAATCCATTAAATAGTAAGAAATACCTGTAGTGCCAATGTCTATTGCTATTCCTAGAATATTCTTTTTATGGCTACTGATATCTAACAATTTATCCTCAAATACTACACCCCATATTTCTTTAGGATTGGTTTCCTCTATTATACTAATTTTCTTATATAATTCTACTGAATTAAAATCATATCCTAGATACTCAGCATATGGAACAGAGCTATCTTTATTAATCTCTGGAAGTTTTTTAATTTTGATGGGGCTATCTATTGGAACATCGATACTAAACCCCTTATTTATAGTCTTTAGCACCCTTTCCTTTTCAATAAGCTCTACTTCTACTTCTCCAAGTATTATTGCCATGCAGGACAGCCTTTCAGATTTCTTTGCATCAATAATTTTTTGCTCTCTACCACTAGGCTCAGATAGCTGTCCTCTTGCTATTACCTTACATTTACCACAAAACCCCATACCATTGCATGGGGTTTCAATCTTTAATTTTGCTTCTCTAATGGCATCTAATAAAATTGTACCTTTCTCTACTTGAATATTTATATTTTCATTAATGAATTTAACTATAGGCATTATATACTTCCTTTCACGTAGTCTGTCATAACTCTAAGATTTTCTAGTGGAGTAGACATACCTAAACCGCATGCCGGAGATACAATATCTACTCCCGAATCCATTGCATTCTTTGTAATAGAAATAATCTTATCCTTAGGACCATTTTGCAACAGAAGTGTACTCACATTACCCATCAGTCTTGTATTTAGCTTAGATTTAGCAAATCTCATATTTACTATGGAATCGAAGCTAAGTGCTTGTACCTCTAAAGAGTTTAAGCTATCAATTATAGTTTTTGCATCTCCGCATATATGAATTATCACGGGTGTATTTATTTCTCTCATTGATTTTAAAAACTCAGTATACATAGGCATTGCAAATTTATCAAAATTTTTCTTGCCTAATATTTCACCTGTTGCTGTAGGATCTGAAATTGCAATGATATCAGCACCTGCCCTTACCATTTCTTTAGCATACTCTATAAGATAGTTATTTATATATTCAATAAAAGTGTGGGCTTCATCAGGTTCTTTTCTTATCATTTTAAACAACTTAATAGGATCCACAATTGAAGTAGCCGTACTTATAGGACCAGTGATATTCCCAATTACTGGAATCTCGTCATTCTTCAATCTTCCAATTGCTTTGATTACAGTTCCACTTCTTAAATTATTGGATATCTTTGGATCAGAGGATTTCATGATATCTTCCAATTTAGATTGATTATATTCCAGTATCCTTGGCTCATTAATCTTATCTCCTTCACTAATAATTACACCAAAGGGCTCTGATTCGCACGTCATGCAAAATGGTACTCCATAATTCTCAAATCCTATAACTTCTCTCACCTTAATGGCAGCAGCTACCATGGCATCTAAATCCGTATTATGATTAGCATTTATTTCTCCTAAAAGTTCTGTAACCGCGGCATTCATCATCCCCCCTGGACATATAACAGGAGGTCTGTCTGTTTCTTCGCCCTTTAAGGCTCTTAACAATCTTTCTTTTTCATTCATATTTTATTCTCCTAATCTTCACTAAATAATAGTTCTTCATCAATAGGATAGCTGCCATATATTCTGGCCGCATCCATTAATGCATCTATATTTTCCATTGGAGTATTCATAGGGATTTGACATCCAGAACTAAGTATATATCCCTTTTTAGTTCCATAAGTTTTTCTAATACATTCTTTAGCTGCTCTAAGTACATCTTCCCTTGTACCCTTTTGCATTATATCAACTGGTGGAACATTTCCTGATATTGTAATTCTATTTCCCATTATCTCCTTAGCATCTTGAAGGTCTTCTACGTTGTCTATACTAAAGCTTGATATTCCAGTATCCATTACAGATTCCCAAATCCCCTTGCTTTTACCACAAATATGAATTGAAATACTACGTCCTGTTAAAGATTTCATCTTATCTACATTTTTCTTAATATAAGGTGCGGAAAATTCATTGAATTGTTTAACACTTATTAAACTTGTAGATGAAACAGGATCTGACAATCCCATCCCAAGTCCTAATTCTGCAGCTTTCTCTATAAATCTATTATTAGATTCTGTTACAATCTCCATTAATGTATGTACCTTGTCAGGATACTTTAGCATCCATTTCAATAGATTTTCAGTACCAACTACTGAGGCAGCAGTACTAAAAGGTCCAGCTAATCCTGTTCCAACATTTACTTCATGTCCGATCTTATCCTTTATAATCTTTACAGCCTTGAGGACTAATGGCAGCTTTCCGTCTTTTTCAGGATCAGAAGGCTTTAAATTTTCTATTTCATCAACATGCCTCACAGCAGGAGTATCCATAAGTGAAATATTATTATCGGGATAGTACATCTTAGAACCCATAGCTTCAGCAACTCCTCTTAAGGTAGCCGAAACGCTTACACCATCATGTCTCAATCTTTTAAACAATGCTATTTCCAGTTCTGCCATCCTCTCCGCTGAATGATAGTACTCTTTTAAGGTGATTCCTATAAAGGGAGCCATAGTTACTCCCATATGAGGATTGCATGGAATTCGGTCTATTTCAAGTCCCTTCGCAAAAGCGGTCATCCTTTCCTTTGGAGTCATTTGATCCTTATTCAACTTTATCCCTCCAATCTAATTAGCTGTCGCCATTGATTTTATTCTCTTAACAGCTTCACCTGCATCTGCAGTATAAGCATCTGCACCGATTTCATCTGCAAATCTTTGAGAAATAGGTCCACCACCGATCATAACCTTATACTTATCTCTTATATTTCTTTCCTTTAGCATATCTATTACAGTCTTCATTCCCATCATAGTAGTTGTCATCAAAGTTGACATACATATAAAATTTGCTCCTACCTCTTCTGCTACTATGATAAAATTCCTTAATGGAACATCTCTGCCTAAGTCATATACCTCAATACCTGCCGATTCCGTCATTATCTTGACTAAATTCTTTCCTATATCATGGGTATCCCCTTCCACAACTCCTATAACTACCTTAATAGGATTACTGGTGGCTTCTGTTTTTATATGAGGCTTTAGTATATCTAATCCTATATTTAATGTATCTGAACAGGTAAGTACCTCTGGTAAGAAATATTCCTGTTCCTCATAGAGTTGTCCAACTTTATCCATTCCTACTACTAAGCCTTTGGTAATGGTTTCGTCAGCTGGTATGGAAAGTTCCAATGATTTATTGCAAAGTTCCTCTACTAATTCATCCTCCATCTCTACTACTGCCTCACTTATTTCTTGAAATAATTCCTCTTTATTCACTAGATAAACCTCCTTTTATGCTAAGTCTTCTAATTTATATTGTATATTAATTGACAATAGTATTCTAATAGGTATTATTTATCAATGTTATGATTGCTATAGAATAAAATAATATGTTTTGAAATTAGCAAACCTGCCCATAGTTTTATTTATGTACTTTATTTTTTCTACATATAATCTTTTATCCTATCTAGTTGATAAATAAGAATTTACAAAGAACCAGCGAAATTTCTTCTCTGGTTCTTTGGTTAACCATTATTAATTTAAGTAATAATCATCAAAAATATGTCTTATTTACTATCTACCTTGCCGATCTAGTTATTAAATAATTTATATGCGCCACCATAAAATTCGTTAAATTTTTCTTTAAACTCATCTGCTTGTGTAACTTCAATTAAGGCCTTTACCCACTCTGAATCAACATTTTCTGGTTGTACAACTAGGCCTGTTGGAAATTGAGTAGAACTTTCATCTTCATAAAGATATACTTTCGGATCAAATCCAGCCATCTTCATTGTACTGGAGAAAGTTATTATTGCATCTACATCTTCAATACTTCTAACTGTTGCAGTCGTTTCCGTTTCGATCAATTTCATATTTTTAGGATTATCCTCAATATCTAATAGTGAATAAAAATTTCCTGTTTTCTCACCTAAAGTAATAAGGCCTGCATCTCTAAGTACCCTCAAACTTCTATCCATATTAGTAGGGTCACCTGCTATTGCGATTTGAGCATTTTGTGGCAATTCATCTATACTATTATATTTAGATGAATATACTGCAAAATAAGAATAGTAAACATAAGGCTCTACCATAGTAAGATTAGTATTATTTTCTTGGTTAAAAGTATTTATCCAAGGTAAGTGATTGAGAATCAGACTATCGATATTACCTTCCTTAAGAGCTACAGCCGGAAGATGATTACCATCAAATACAGTTACCTCTAGGTCGTAGCCCTTTGGCTCAAGCAATTCCTTCATTATTTGAACCGCTGGTTCATTCAGGGGCATACATCCAACTGTAAATTTTTTCTTTTCTTCTATCTTAGTTTTATTATCTAGTTCATCACCTGAATTAACTATAACATCCTGCTTTTTATCATCTTTTCCACAAGCCGTCAATATTGTAGATAAGATTATCAAACTCATCATAAAAATTAGTGTTCTTTTTCTCTTTTTCATTATCCTCGCCTCCATTTAATGTTTTTACTTCTACTTATAGTTGTCTAGGCCTTTTATACCTATGTATGCTCCATCATCATAATTTTTGTTATATTCAATATTTAAAGTACCCTCTAAATTATTTTCTTTAAGCTTTTTCTCAATTATTTTCTTTTGAGGATTTCGTTCCAAAGGATTTACAGTCTGCTTTATTCCATCTAGTATAGTTGCAAATTTATTAAATGGAATTCCTATAGCCAGCTCATCTCTTTTCCACTGTGCTAAAAGTCTTGTACCAGAACACATCATTGATATATTGATCTCGTTGGTTTCAAATGGAAAGGAAGTACATTCCTGACATAATGCCTGCATTCCTGCCATTTTTATCCCTTTAGCTTGTCCATTATGATAGGCATTCCCCTGTATAATTCTCATGGCATTATATGGATCGGTTATTATTATAACTACGTCTGGGTTTTCTTCATATTGTTCTAATGGCATTATTCCAACTCCATAAATCTCATGATGGCAATATACCATATCCCTTGATAAACTTCTGCTAATACATAAATCTTTATATGACCCATTTTCTGAACGTCTTTTCCCTGATATAGTTCCATTATTCGGTTTTAATAAACCTAATGCCATAGCTGCACCAAGACATGCGAAGTTTTTCAAGCAAACCTTATAGGATTTACCCTGTGATGCATTTCTTACTATGGTACAATACGCCATCATATTATCTATTGTGTTGGCTTTAAATTCATCATATTCTTCTTTTTCAAATATAAATTTTATACCTACTGCTTTTCTCTCTAATTCCAATAAAGATTCTAGCAAAATTGAACTAGTATTAATATCTGACATATTTAATTTTCACCTCCTGAATCTATAAGAATTTTTTATATAACCAGGATCCAATTGCCTGAGTAATTATTACCATTACAAATAGTATAAATACGGAGGTATAAAGTATAGAATTATTAAAGCTTTGATATCCATAGTTCAAAGCTACAGCACCTAATCCTCCTCCGCCTACTGCTCCTGCTATAGTTGTACTTGCAATATAAGTAATCGTAGACATGGTGGCAATGGATATTATAGATGGTACAGACTCTTTAACAATAATCTTAAATATAATCTGTATATCTGTTGCACCAAAGGATCTAGCTGCCTCTATAAGCTGCCTGTCCACTTCTTTAAAGCTATTTTCCAGCATTCTTGCAATAAATGCAGTTGCAGCAATAGATAAAGGCAATATAGCCGCCTTTTCACCTACAGTAGTACCTACAATCATTCTAGTTAAAGGAGATATGGCAACAATAAGTATCAATATTGGAAATGACCTTATGGTATTAACAAGGAAATCAAGTATCTTATATATCTTCTTTTTAGGATTTAAACCGTCTGGCCCATAGATTGTAAGCAATATTGCAAGACCAAATCCCAAGGCAAATCCAATAGTTACTGTGGCTATAACCATCCTCAATGTGGCAAAAATAGATGGTCCAATTATCTTTTTAAAATATTTCATCCATAATGTCCAAAACTCACCATTCAACATATTTCCTCCTCTCCTAAGAATTCCTCATCTAATTCAAAATACTTCCAAATAACATTTTTTTCATCAAGGTACTTCTTTACATTATTAAATCCACCATTGGGTATATTTATTATTATTGAACCTAATGGACTATTTTTATAACTTTCCATTTCTCCGCCTAATATTATGCAGTCTATATTAAGCTTCCTTGCCATCTTTGTAATAATAGGCTGAGAAGCATTATCTTGAGAATAAAATATCTCAATATTTATTCCTGTTTCAGGTAAAGCTATTTCCTTCTGTCCTACAAGGTTCTTTAAGGCTGGAGGCTGATTTAGGAACACTTTCTCTACTGGTCCGACTGCCTCAATCCTTCCATCTTCAATAATTGCTATTTCTTCGCATATACTTCTCAAAACATGCATTTCATGAGTAACAATCACCATTGTTATTCCTAAATCCTTATTGATCTTATTTAACAATGAGATTATAGATTTAGTACTTTTAGGATCTAATGCGGATGTAGCTTCATCACATAAAAGTATCTTAGGTTCCATGGCTAATGCCCTTGCTATTGCAACCCTTTGCTTTTGTCCTCCTGATAATTCTCTAGGTTTTGAGTTGGTTTTATCAGGTATATCTATTACCTCCAACAATTCCCGTACTCTTTTGTCTATAAAGGATTTATCATAATTCCAGCATCTCAAAGGCAAAGCTATATTCTCATAAACCGTCAGTCTTTCCAGCAATGAGAAATGTTGAAAGATCATACCTATATCCTTTCGAAAACTTCTTAGTTCCTTTTCTGAAAGATTTTTTACATCAACATCACCTACATATAAGCTCCCTTCATTATATTTCTCCAAGCCATTTATGCATCTAAGCAAGGTTGATTTTCCGGTTCCGCTTCTTCCCACTAATCCAAATATTTTGCCTTTTTCAATCTGTAAATCTATACCTTTTAATACTTCTAAATTACCATAGAATTTCCTAAGGTTTTTAATTTCTATCATATTTTCACTGACTTCCTTTCCTTCCCATAATCCGCTTTTTTCCCTTAGTCGATAAAGTTGTCATTAGTTAACTTTTTAACATCTTTTATCAGTGTATATTAATTTTAAAAACTAATCTAATTGTTTTTCCAAATACTAACAGTGCAATCTATAGCTACAATTTATGGTAAAATCATCGCTAAAAATTCTTTTATATTTACTAAAATTAATATTATTACTTTACTTATGTGTAAATTTATTAGAAAGTGTAGCATAGCTAATATTAATGGAGTTTTATTTAATAAATCCCTATCTTTTATCTAGTTAATTCATTTGCCCAAATACTATTTTCAATTAATGACTTTAATTGCAGCTCAGAGGATTTGCCAAATGAAAGCCTATCTATCATGGCATTTGCTGCGGGATGATAGTATTTTCCTATTTCTTCCGCTTCTTTACCTGCGTTTTTAGCTTTTTCTATTATAGTTAAATCTTTTAATCGCATTTCATGTGGTATAGGATTTAATAACAATGTTCTCCCCTTTAAAGGTTGTCCATTATATTTGCCTGTAATTTTTATGGGCTTACCAGTTAACATAAAGCCATCTATAGTATCTGTATCTTTTCCCCATATGCTGACATTATGTTCTAATAGCCATTTAATAGTCCCCTCTATATCTATAACATCCTTTGGTGAAGTGGCTATCAATGTTACATCCATAGTTGCTATGGCAGGTAAATCTGCACATAGTTCTTCTCCTACAATATCCCCAATTCCACCCATTCCGGCAGTTACAGCAATATGAATTCCTTTTTCCTTTGCTGCCATCATAGTCCCAGATGCAGTTAAAGCACCACTTATACCATTATTACAGGATTCTATAAAGATATCCTTATCTATACGTATCAATTCCTCAGCCCTATTTCTAAAGCCAATAAATTCTTTTATATTTCCTATTACTACTTCTCCCTTATCAACCCAAGCTATACATTTATGTTCCCAAGGCCATAATTCAACAAGGGTTTCATTATCAATGGATTTTAATCCGTGGGTCAATAAAGCAGTTTCTACAAGAAATTTAGTTTCTATATTCATTAAATCTTCACTTCCTTAAACTAATATTATTGATTTGAATCCGTTATTAACTGCAATTGATTTTAATTTCTCCATTTCCTCATCATCAGGAGGCTCATGGTTAGAAAAGTGCTGACGTACCCCGAAGGGTCTATATCTTGTTATCCTATATCTAATATCTTGATTTTCTAAATATGGCTGCAAAAGCTTTGTTATACTGTCTATGGTTTCATAATTATTAATGCCTTTAATTACCACCGTTCTAATTTCATATAGCTTACCTAAACCAGCTAAATACTTAGCATTTTTAATAACTACATCATTATATTGTTTTGTAATATAAAAATGTTCATCCCTATCCATCGCTTTTATATCCAGAATAAATTTATCAGCTGTTTCTACTAACTCTTTTTCCTCTGATAAATCCCCGCCTCCGTTTGTATCTACAAAATTAGTTAGATCTATTTTATGAGTTTCTTTAAATAGCTCTACTAAAAACTTAGCTTGGAGAGTACATTCACCACCACTGGTTGTAATTCCTTTGATAAATGGCCTATTATGCTCTATTCTCTTGATAATATCTTCTACAGTCATATTATATATTTTAGGTGATGCATCATACTTACATGTTTTTATACAAGTATCACAATCTACACATTTGGAACTATTCCATATCACTTTATTATCAATTGTATCTAGTGCATTCTCTGGACATTTCACTATACATTCTAAACAATTTATACAATGATTTATGGTTTCTGGATTATGGCAGTAAAAACAGTTAAAATTACATCCTTGAAAAAATATTGCAGTCCTATTCCCAGGTCCATCTACTACACTCATATCTATGATTTTATTGATTTTAGCCTTATTCATCTGTAGTCCTTACCATTCTGTCCAATATATTATGGTCTAAAATCTGTTCTTTTCCATATCTGATATTGCCATAATTTACATGCAGACCATTTTTAAGTCTTTCAAGATCAGATTTCTTAACCAAATATCCACTTACTCTGACTAAATCTCCATCCTGTTTATAGGCTGAAAGGTACCTTGCACCAACTTCAAAACCACCTTTAAATATATCTAAAATAGCTTCTGGATTACTAATTGCAGTACTGTCAAATGGAAAATGGTCACTGACTCCTGAAGGAAAATATTTATGAAATAGTCCTGAATGTCTTAGATGAGCGTATATCGGAAGCTCTTGTCCATTTGCTATTCTAACTCCTGCAGTAGTTTCTGCTGTCGATTCTATTTGAGCATGAAGTAAAAAACGGTTGTTCATTGATTTTCCATATTTACTCTTAAAATTCTTCACTCTATTATCTATTAATTCCATTATTTCTAATCCCAATTCATTTGCTTCATCATCTTTTCCATATACAAATGACTTTCCTTGAATTTTCATCAAATGTGTAACACATTCATGCATACCAACTATACCAAACATACCAACAAATCTATCGAGTTCAATAAAACCTTCTGTTACTAAAAAATTGGTTTTAAAAAAAGTACTTTCTTCCACTAGAAATCTTATTTTACTTTCCATAAAATTACATAATGTATCTATGGCATGAGGTAAGTTCTTCTCAAAAAATTCTTCTATGGATTCTGAATTAAAAGCTACTTTATTTAATTTAATCTTTGACAAGGTGAAAGCTCCTCCATTAGATGGAAGTCCGTTAAAACAACTTGCTATACCGTAATCATCTCCGAAATCCTCCTTAAACATTCTGTCGTTGGCAAGGGCAGGGTTAGCACATATAAGAGAGGATTCTATACATTTAACAGCAAAATTATCGGGAGTTTTCTCTTTATCATATAATAATGTCATATTAGGAATGGCATTTTGCAATTCCTTTTCTAAGTCGATAATTATATTACCTGCCAATGTTTCTTCCGGACCTATATTGGCATGACAGAAACTATCATTTATTGTTCTGTCTAAATGAATTAAAAACCATTTAATCTGTTCTCTTGCCATTTCTTCATTCTCAATATATGGATTTAACAATTTATCAATTCTTCCAACAAAGACCGGATAATTACTAAAGGACGGTACATGATGATAAAATATTAGCAGTGAATTTATTGCTTCTGTTAAAGTCTCAGCTGGCTTTAACCTTAGAAAATCACAACCTTCCTCTAAAAGTTTTTCATAATTTGGCAGTATATATCGAGGAGTAAATGTGGCATGTCCTTCACCAAGGTCTGATATTATGTCCTTCTCAAGCAACTCAAAGTATTCTTCATCAACTCCTTCTGGATATGGAAGTTGATTTTCTGCTATTTTTGCTAGTCTTGATACTATCTGATCATAGGTTAAGCTGGGATTTTTTATCTCCTTTAGAACATCTGCTTTTGTTTCATCTATATTTCTATATATCAATATCTACACCTCCATCTATTGATTATCTATTACAGGTCTCTTGCTAAAATTCTTTAAATTGCTAATAATCAATACTAAGATAACTACTATAAAAGGCATCATCTGCAATAACTGAGTAGGTACTCCAAATGATGTCAGGGTAAGGGTTATTGCATTTGTATAAGCAAATAACATACCTATAAGGGCAGCTTTTAAAGGATTTCCCTTCCCCACAAGTATAGCCGCAAAGGCTAAAAATCCACGACCTGCCGTCATATTTTCAGAAAACATACTTAATCCTGATAAAGGCATATATGCACCGCCTAATCCTGACATTACACCCATAATAATCAATGCTATCCATCTGTATTTTAATATATTTACTCCTGAGGTCTGAGCTCCTACCTCGTTAATTCCAATACCTCTAAGTCTTAGACCAAAGGGAGTCTTATACATGATTATAACGCCTATTAATATAGAGATATAAGCTATATATACAAGTATAATTTGATTGTTTAAGACCTTATTAATATATGGAATTGATCTTAAAACAGGTATATCTATAGGTTCAAAATTCACAATTTGAGGACTATGAAAGAAACCCCTTACTTTAAATATCTTAGTTAATAACAAGGTAGTCATTGCCCATGACCCAAAATTAAGCGCTATACTTACAATCATTGGATTTGCATTAAAATGAAGGACAAATATACCAAAAACTGCAGCAAGGATTACTCCTGCAAGAATAGCTAGTAAAGCACCTATATAGGGATTTCCCGATAAATAGCTCCCCCATGCAGCAAAGAATGCTGCTGAAAGCATAAAACATTCAAAAGCAATACAAAATGTTCCTGTTTGTTTACTGAAGGAACCACCTATGCTTGTCAATATAATTGGAGTGCTCAATCTAAAGGTAGCTGACCATGTTACAGTTCCAAATAAGATCTCCATTATAGTCAACATATTGAAGAGCCTCCTTTATAATTAATTTTCTTTGACTTTATCTTCTCTTTCCATTTGTTAAATAAATTATCATAATCAATAGAAACAAATAATACAAATAACATTTGAATTATAATGACTACAAGTCTGTTTAATGTAGTCATTCGCTCCATATGCAATGCCCCTTGTTTAAGAGCCCCCCATATAAGAGAAACTATTATTACTGCAATTGGATTGTTATTTGCTACACGTGTTATCATAATCCCATCCCAACCTAAATTATTGCTGAAATTAGGCATAAATCTATAATATGAACCAGTTACCTCTATACCTCCGCCCATTCCAGATATTAATCCAGATATTAGAAAAATAAGTATAAATGATTTATTGATATTTACTCCACCCATTCTGGCAAAATTCATATTCTGTCCTATTTGAGTAAATTCGTATCCTTCTAATGTATATTTATAGATAAATGCTATGATGAATATAATTCCCAAGGCTATAAAAATCCCAGTATTGGCAGTAGTACCTTTGATAATTGTAGACAGTCTGGCAGTCTTAAGTATCTGAGGAGTTGTTATAGATGCAGAACCGTTAGCAGATTGCTGACCTCCCATTATGACCCACATGGTTATATATTCAGTTAAATACTTTGCTATGAAATTGAGTATTAGAGTTGTTACAAGTTCATTGATTTTAAAATACATCCGCAGCAATGCTGGTATTAATGCATATAACATTCCTACTATGGATGCAGCTAATAAACACGCCATTACATGTACTCCATGAGGTAATTCCAAAGAATATCCAATTATTGCCGCTGATAATGCTCCCATATATAGCTGTCCTTCGATACCTAAGTTGGAAACTCCTGATTTAAATGCAACTGTAGCCGCTCCTCCTACCATTAAACTGGATATAACCCATCGAATTGTATTCCCTATATTTATCTTGCTTCCAAAGGCACCTTCAATAATATATCCTACGGCTTCCAAAGGACCTTCTCCTTGGACAGCAATTAGAATACATCCAAATAAAAGTGTTAATATAATAGATATGCTGTATCTTAATACAGTTCCCTTAATTTCACGACTCATCTTAAGCTTCATAGACTTCACCACCTAGCATCATAAGACCTATCTGCTCTTCTGTTAAGGCTCTGCTGTCTTTATGTTCAATTATGGAGCCATTATACATCACCAATATCCTATCAGAAAGCTGCATTACTTCATTGAGTTCATGGCTAATTAATAATATCCCCACTCCTTCTTTTGCCATCTCAATTATTCTCTTCCATATAAATTCAACTGAGCCAACATCAATTCCTCTAGTGGGGTCTTCAATAATCAGCAGCTTTTGCTCCTGCAAAAATTCACGTCCTACTAAAAGTTTCTGTACATTACCTCCAGAAAGAGTTTTTACTTTATCCTCTATCCCTTGTATCTTTACTGCATAATTATCAATTATTTTATTTGTAAATACACTTATATCTTTATAATCAAGCAAATGCTTAGTATTAAACCCCTTTGCTCTATGATAGCCCATTATTGCATTTTCCCATATAGTTCCTTCTTTATTAGTACCTACAGACGACCTATCTTGGGCAATATAACCCATTCCCATCTTACGTCTTTTAGCTATTGTCTCATCTATTACATTTTCTCCGGAAAATAGTATTTCTCCATCTTTATTACAACTTGATAAACCCACTAATGTTTCTACTAACTCTGCTTGCCCTGAACCGGCTATTCCAGATATACCTACTATCTCTCCCCCATGTACATTAAAACTCACATTTTTAACTCTTGTTACTCCTGAAGAATCTTTAACTGATAAATTTCTAACCTCTAGTACTGTATCTCCGATTTTAGGTTCCGGTTTATCAACTTGAAATATGACTTCTCTGCCAACCATAAGTTTGGCTAATTCCAATTCGTTTGTATTCTTAGCTGATAAGGTTCCTGTTACTCGACCATTTTTTAAGACTGTAATATCATCAGCAATTTCCAGTACCTCTTTCAATTTATGGGTTATGAGTATTATTGTTTTCCCTTGAGCAATTAAAAATCTTATGGCATCAAATAGGCCTTCTACTCCCTGTGGGGTTAATACAGATGTCGGTTCATCTAATATTATAATATCAGCATTTCTATATAAAACCTTTATAATCTCTACCTGCTGTAAAGAAGCAACAGGTAATTCATCGACCTTCTCATCAATAGAGATATTGAATTTATACTTCTTACATATCTCTTCCACTCTTCTTCTAGATTTCTTATAATCTATAAAGATTCCTTTTTTCTGTTCAAATCCCATTATTATATTATTCAGAACTGTCATCTCAGGAAAAACCATAAATTCTTGATATACCATTCCTATTCCATGTCGAACTGCATCTAAAGGATTCTTAAAATTTACCAACTCCCCATGAACATATATCTGTCCGCTGTCGGGACTTTGAATATTGGTTAATATATTCATCAAAGTACTTTTCCCAGCACCATTTTCTCCAATTAATGCATGTACTGTACCTTGTCTGACTTTAAACGTAATATTGTCATTAGCCTGCAAATCTTTAAATTTTTTATTAATATTATGCATTTCCAATACAAATTTATCTTTATTCATATCCCTATCTCCTTGATATGCAAATATAGGAACGATTAAACGTTCCTATATTTAAAAAATATTATTAATAATTTAGTCTATATTGTTCAAATCCCTCATAAACGTCTATCTTACCGCTCTTAATATCATCAATTAATTGTTTAACTTTTGCTAATAATTCCTCTGGAATATTTTTTTCATCTCTTTCATCATAAACAGAACCACCTGAACTTAGATCGAAATCCACTGATGTTTCAAACTCTTTTCCTGCCGCATGATCTTCAGCTAATGATATAACTGCAATATCCATTGATTTAACTGCTGACCAGAATACAGCCGGGTCTATATCCCCTTGCCAGTCGTCAACACCAATAACTTTGATTCCTGCTTCTGCACAGGCAGATATTACTCCAGGTCCTCCTAAATATGCACTTTGATATATAATATCCACATCATTGTTTTGAATCATTGTTTTAGCTGTTTCTTGTCCTTTAACCGGATCAAATGGATCCCCTGTAAATGCAGAAATTACGGATTTACCATTGTTAGCATAGTTAACACCTGCTGTATATCCATCACGGAATCTTTGAACCTTTAGGATATCCTTATGTCCAATCCAACCAACTATGTCTTTTTCAGTCATATTTGCAGCTACATAGCCTGCTACAAAGGATGATTCAAATGGGTCAACAGATACACTTGTTGCATTTTTCTTATCATGTTCCATATAAGTATCTAACATAAATATATGAAGATCGGGATAAGATTCTGCTAATTCATCGGAAAGCTCCAATGCTACGTTGCTCAACTCATCAAACATAGTAAACATAGCTGTATATCCTTGAGCTGCCATTGCCCTAATTTGTTCGGGATATTCAGATGCTTCTGATACTTCAATTGCCTTAACTTCCCAGCCTTTTTTCTCTAATTCTTGAAATCCGCTCCAGATTAAATCTGTAAAATCATTTCCCAATGGTGTTGTTGTTATTAAACATGCTTTTTTAGCAATTCCATCTTTACTTTCTTCACCATTTTCTTCTCCTGTAACTTCTGGTTTTCCTTGATCTACATTTGCCGGATCTGCATCTTTCTTTGTGCATGCTGTCATTGTCACTACTAGCATAATAGCCATAACTAAACTAAGTAATCTTTTCAT
The DNA here is from genome assembly GCF_902479755.1 of uncultured Tissierella sp. Classification (NCBI taxonomy): domain Bacteria; kingdom Bacillati; phylum Bacillota; class Tissierellia; order Tissierellales; family Tissierellaceae; genus Tissierella; species uncultured Tissierella sp. The sequence goes on from NZ_CABSQO010000036.1 coordinate 39,162, forward strand.
TTGTATCTCCCTTTCTTTTAATTTTATAGTTCATCTTTGAACAGGTTTTTCGAATAAAATATAATCAAATTATAATTATCTGATTTAATTATTAATTACACTCTATCTACATCTCCTTTATACAAAGATTTTCTTATTTTTTATAAAAATAACCCTCAACATTTTGTCGAGGTTATATTTTTAACAATTTAAATTATAGAAGCTTTTATCAAAATACTTGGGAAATTACTATTTGGAGCAAATCGATTTTCCCCCACATCCCCAATTCTCACTTGGATGTTCTTCAATGATTACAGTAGTCTTAGTATAATAATCTTCATTACCTATGGCTTCTGCTAAAGCACGGCTAACTTTCTCTATTGCATCTTGTTTCATATTGCTATCCTTCAAAACTCCCTCTTTCATCTTCAATATAATTAATGGCATAATATCTGCTCCTTTCCTATACCTATTAATATAATATTTCTGCTCTTAAATATGGTCCGTTAGTAAACTTCATGAATTCGACATATATCGACATCTATTTAACATTTTTTATCATAGCATATTAATTCTAGATAGTACAATTAAATATATCTATCCTGATATTTTATCTATATATTTTATCTATATATTTTATCTATATAT
>NZ_CABSQO010000037.1:0-39444 GCF_902479755.1 uncultured Tissierella sp.
GCGCCCGGCTCATAACCGGTAGGTCCGGGGTTCGAGTCCCTGAAGGCCCACCATTAATTTAAAACTGTGGATTCAAATAAAGGGGTGTAGTTCAGTGGCAGAACGTCGGTCTCCAAAACCGAATGTCGTGGGTTCAAATCCTGCCACCCCTGCCATTTTGGAATCAAGAAAGCAATTAAAATTGACAAGCCTATACCATTGTAAGTAATAGGGGCGCATAGCTCAGTTGGGAGAGCACCTGCCTTACAAGCAGGGGGTCACAGGTTCGAGCCCTGTTGTGCCCACCAAAAATTTATTAGAGCTGATGGTATTATATGGGCTTGTAGCTCAGGCGGTTAGAGCGCACGCCTGATAAGCGTGAGGTCGGTGGTTCGAGTCCACCCAGGCCCACCAAAATGCTCAGAAAGCTAAGAACTTCAATATTATAGGGGCCTTTAGCTCAGTCGGTTAGAGCGCCCGGCTCATAACCGGTAGGTCCGGGGTTCGAGTCCCTGAAGGCCCACCATTTTAATAAAAAAACAGACCAAAAGGTCTGTTTTTTTATTATGAATAGGAAAATTCTATTTTAATCTTTAACATGTTTCGCTAGGAGCTTTCTTATTAGCTGAGTATATTTTTAAAAGTCTCTATGAGTACATTTTTAATATTATCAATACAATACTTTTTTTCAATCATTAGTATCAAAATACCTGCGGGTAGTTTATAGTCCGTAGCATCTTCGATATTTTCAAGCCCTTCTATTTTAGATATGTCTATATAAATACATTGTTCTTCTTCAGTAATAAACCCACGCTTAAATTCTATTGATATAGTGAAATTATTAAAATCTTCAGTTGTTATACTATAAATTTCACTATAATATTTTATATTATTTTCTAATAAAGAGTCTAGATTGCCATTGATATTTATCATATCACCACTTATTTGTATATTTTCGATGGTAAATTTTATAGTGGTGCTTTTAATATCAAGATAGAAGCTTTTTTTATCATCTAGTACATCTAATATTTCAATTATATCTAGCATATGAGCAAGATCATCATAATTATGTTTTAATATATTTTCTTTTAATAATGTATTCTTAGATACTATATAATCGTAGTAAAAAGCAATACAGTCACGACCAGAGTATTTGTCCTCTCTAATAAATCCTAAGCTAAGTTCTATGGTTTTTAGTTTTAAATTTGGCAGGTTTAGATAATATCTATTTTTCTTAATTATTTGATATAAATCAAAGGACTTTGCCTTATCAAATATATAATGAGTACCATATTTCTTTAAGCGATGCTCGATAAATGGTAAATCGAAAGACTCTCCATTAAATGTAATAATTTTGTCAAAAGTTGATATCATGTCTGTAAACTTTTCTAATAGTTCCTGCTCCTTATCCATATTATTTGCAAAGTATTGATTTAAAATCCAATTATTAGTTTTAAGATCATAATATAGAACCCCTATTAGGTAAATCATATCATTATTTCTATTTAACCCAGTGGTTTCAATATCTATAAAGCAAGTATTGGTATTTTTAAAATATTTTTCTAGATTTAAAGAATGAGAAATTATATTTGTTATAGTTTCCATAAAAAATTCACCCTAAGCCTTCATTATGTTATAATTATAATATTGATATTTTCATTATACCTTTAAATTGATATAAAATCAAAATTTGTATATAGAAATATTATAGGATTGAAAGGAGAGAAAACTAATAATGACTAATCTTGAAGAACATATCTCTAAAATGTCCAATGAAGAGATTAGAGATAATATAATGTCTCTGAATACAAAGCAACTTAAACTTATTAAAGAATCTAGTTATTTAAATGCTTTTAGCGCAATAAATACACTTAAAAATACATTAAAATATAAAATCAAGAATGATAATATGGAACTCACTAGTGAGATTAATTTATTAGATTATTATTTAAATAAGACTATCGGATTATTAGATAATTCTATTAAGTATGAATCAGACAATAATATAAAGCTAAAATTACAAGAAGTAATGGATATTAGACAAGAATTATATGAATTATCTTCAATTATAGATGGATATAGTATAGAGATAGCTTATGTAGGTGAATTAGCAGATCAACATGGAATTAAGATTTTATCTAATAAAGATTATGATAATGTTCCATATAGTATTAAAAAAGTGGAAGACTTAATAACCATGATAAATGAGGTATTAAGTAAATTTAAAGATGATTATTATAAATATATATATGTTATTTCACAAATAATCTCAATACTCCCTATGAGGTTAGTGAAAGAAAACTATTTTTCTATAGTTAAAAACACTATAATGAGAAATCTAAAGCCATATACTAAGTCACAGGTTGAAAGTCAAATTAATGAATATAAAAAGCAGTTTGATAGTTCTATAAGGGATGGATATGGTACAAAATTTGATTATTATTTTAGAGAGATTCAGAAGTTAAGGAATATAAATTTATCTGATAAAGACATAGATGGACTAGATGATATAGTAAAAGAAATAATGAGGCTTACTAAAGAAATCAATGAAATATTTGATTTTATATTAAGATTAGGTTTGATAAGCAATATGATTATAGTTATAAACTTAACTGATAGAATTGCTATCTCTAAAGAAATTGAAGATATATATTATAATTGGATAAAAGTTATATGGGATGAAGATAAGGAAAAAGCAGATGAACTAACAGATCAAATTGAAAAGAAAATTAAAGAAATTGAAGAAGAGATATTTGTGGACTTGGAAGAGTTTAACATATTGAATTCTGAGGCATTAAACAGAGAGGATTTTAGTTATGATGACTTAAACGAAGAGTTGCTATACACTAAAAAGACACTTACTTATTATAATGATGCTAAGCTATCAGATTATAATATATTATTTCCAGAAGATGAGAGCTTGATTACACAAGAGTATTTAGAACAGATTGTTGATTCTTTGATTCAATATATCAATAGATCTTTGAGTAAAATGAAAAACATAGAAAGAAAGGTTAGGATGAGAAAACTGCTATCTCATATAGAGTTGCCTTTTAACGGTATTGAAGAATTTAATAACTATATTAAGTATTCATTAGATAATAGGGTGCTACCTAAAGAAGAAATTAATTTTACCATAAGCTATATACTATATTTTTTGGAAGATTTACTGAATAGTAAACAGGAAATATAATAATTCTATAAAAGGGATGATGTTAATGTTAATGAATAAGATGAGGATGATATAGATGAGTATGGATAGTGGCATAAGAGGATTGAAAAAGGGTTTATTTACATTATGGAGACTGACAAAGATAATCGTTCCTGTATATTTTTTTGTTACATTTCTTAAAATGACTCCTATATTAGATATGATTTCAAAATGGTTTGAGCCCGCAATGAGTTTAATCGGATTGCCTGGTGAAGCATCCTTGGTCCTTGTATTAGGTAATTGCATTAATTTATATGCAGGTATAGGAGCAATTACTAGTTTAACATTAACAATTAAACAGATAACTATTTTAGCTGTTATGCTATCATTTTCTCATAGTTTATTTTTAGAAACAGCCGTTGCGAAAAAAACAGGGGTAAGTTTATTTTTTGTAGTGACTGTCAGACTTTTATTAGCAATAATGTCAGGCTTAATATTAAACATTATCCTATAGGAGGTAAATAGATGGACTTTTGGTTATATATTAAAGAAAGTTTTATTGGGGCTTTAGGTTCAGTAATTACGATGGCTAAAATTATTATTCCATTAATGATAATTATGGAACTCCTTAAGGACTCTAAAATATTAGATAAATTATCTGAAAAGATGAAGCCTATTGCTAAATTTTTTGATATATCCAATGCTGCTGTTTTTCCTTTAATTATAGGATTAATATTTGGATTATCTTATGGTGCTGGAGTTATTATAGAAAGTGCAGAAGAGAATAATTTAAGTAAAAAGGATTTATATACCTTGATGATATTTTTAATTGCTTGTCATGCAGTGATTGAAGATACACTTCTGTTTGTAGTGGTTGGGGCTAATCTTTGGTTTCTATTAGGCATAAGATTAGGTGTAGCGATAATTATCTCCTTATTTGCATCGAAAGCCTTGAAGAAGCTAGAGATAAAAAAACAACTTACTAAGGAAATAAGGGGAGAATGCTAAAAAGGTGCTAATTTAAGCACCTTTTAATTTCTTATTCTTGCTCTTCTTCCTCATAGAATTCTTCCGCTTCTAATCCTCTGAAACCCCTTTTACATCCAGGACGATCAGGTTTACCTGGATCTTCAATATCTCCTATACTATCTTCATCTATTTGTCTTGGGAATAGTGTTGGGAATGTTGTACAAATTGGTGAAGTTTCTGGAGAGATTTCAGTAAAGCCTGTTGAAAGTACACATAATTGAACAGGAACTACTATTTTCTTCTCGCAAGATATACAAAGTGCAATGATTAAATCTATTCTCACTTCTCCTGTCTCTGGATTTATGCGTATATCTCTAGCAATGCTATTGGTACCCAATCTTGTTTCACACAATATATTACAGAACTCTGCAAATCTTGGGAAGAATGCTGAGTCAAATACTGAAGGTATGCATAGTTCAAAGAAGTTGGTTAGTATTATAGGTGCATTAACTGGTGCAATAGGAACATTAGCACTTAAAGTAACGGTGCTTCTTCTTCCATTAGGACTTAGAACTAAGACATCAATTTCAATTAAAACATTACCTCTTAGTGCAATTCTTTGTGTACCAAATACTGGTGTACCTCTTCCTTCATCATCACATACAGTTGTATCAGCAAATATTAATCTTTGATTTCTGCATCCATCTGGACCTACGACCTCTACAAAGTTTCCTTGTGCATCTCTAACGAATTCTCCGCCTGAAAGGATTGTTTCAGGATCTACAACTAAATTACGAGGATCATTTACATTTGCAGGATTAAAAAATCTTCTACATCTAATATCTACTATTCTTATTATTCTCGAGCCTACAGGTAAGTTTGGAGTAAATCTAACGTTACTGACAGTACTTAAGGCTTGTAAGTTTACAAGGGTTGCATCATAAACTTTTTGTACAAAGATTGGTTCAGTTACTACTCTCCTCAGAGTACCATCCCACTCACAGCCCTTAGTTCCAACACAACATCTATCAGTAATATTCTGAGTTAAATCTTCTGGTAATATATTTGAATGCATTCTACTTCCTCCTTTTCAAATAATATAAATTTACTTCTCAATGATAATATATTCTGTCTGATATTATTCTGTTACAAATAAAAACTGTAATATAAGCTAGAAGAAGATAATATTCATTATTAAGGAGAGACAAATTAATATTGCTATTAAGAAAAGCAAGAAGGTGGTGTTTAAATGACATTTTTTACTGATCGATGGACTATTGCTGAAATTGGATCAAATAATACTATCTTAGTTAGGAAGTCCAAAAATAATATTTTATTAGAAAGAGTAGTAGGAGATACAAGTATTAATAGTAGAGAAATCATAGCTAGAGATGTTCTTGAGGAATATGATTTAGGAATTGATATAATGAATAATATTTATATATTATATCAAAGCAAAGAAGGACATCTTGTTCTAAATGTACTAAAGGAGAAGAAGAAAGAAGAAATACAACTTACATCTGAGCCATTACCAGAAGTATTTGAGTTGAACATCATAGTAAAGGATAAGATAATTCATATATTTTATCTTATAAGAATATCAGATGAGGAAATGAGGTATAGGATATACCATTACTATTATAATGAAAATAAGTGGAGCAATCATATAATTGAAGAAATTAGTGTAAATAAGGTACTAAACCCTATTAGATTAATGCAAACTGACAAGAGTATTTTATTATTATATTATAGTAATGATAAAAAAATAGAGCTAAAAGAATTTAGTATGGATAAATTAGTATGGAGCAATAATAGAACCTTAGTTGGAACGGAAAATGATAAATTATTTTTAGATGTGCTTAAGATGGATAATATTATTCATATGACTTATGGTGAATTTATAAGCGGAAGTTTAGTTATAAAATATAATCAATTCTCCTACGATGATGGAGAATATGAAAAAATTAGAGAACAGCATATATCAAATGAGGGAAGTCCATCTTATCCTAATATAATATTTTATGAAAATAAGTTATGGATCACTTGGGTAGAGTTAAATAAGATAATGAGCAGAAGTAGTGAAGATAAGGGGATGAATTGGGAACCAATAATATATATGTGGAAAGGATCAAGGGATATAGATTTTGTTAGATATAAGTATTTAACGACGATCTCTAAAGACAATGTTCTACTTCAGCATTCCTTTGGTAGCATATATCCAGAGGTAACATTTATGGGGTTTGGTCCCTTAGATAATGTGGTAGAAGTTCCTATAAAAAAAAAGAAATCAATAAGCATTCCAAGAATTTAGAAACAATAATAGAAGAACTAGAAGAAAAGGTAAGAAAATTAGAACAAAATATATTTGAAATTGAAGATTTTTTAAATCGTAGAACAAGAGGAACATATGGAAAAGAAAGAAAAAGGCCATTATAAGCCTTTTTCTTTAAAATATCATATAAATAGATTTTGCTCTATTATTTCTTTAATTTCATTCATATTATTCGTTAGACCTAATGCTAGCATAAGTTTTATTCTTATTTTTTGTCCAGGCAAATTCCCTCCAAAGATTACTCCTAATTCACGTAAATGCTTCCCTCCTCCTTCGTAGCCATAAGAATCTAAAACTCTACCCGTTGGGCATCTTGATACCATAACAACAGGTATATTTTTATTGATAGCTCTTTTAACCCCTGGTACCATTTTAGGAGGAAGATTTCCTCTGCCTAAAGCTTCAATAACTATACCCTTATATCCAGAGTCTATGTAAAAATTTAATATATCGGATTCAATTCCAGGAACGCATTTTATTAATCCCACTTTTTCTTCTATAATATTAGTATCAATAAATTGGTGGGATATCATATCTCTATAAAATATAACTTCATCATTATCTACAATTCCCAAAGAACCAAATTCCGGGGATTTAAATGTATCTAAAGATAATGTGTTTGTTTTGGTTACCTCACTAGCAGCATTTACCTCATTATTCATTACAACTAATACACCTTTATTTTTAGCTCTACTAGAGATAGCAGTACATAAAGCTGCTGACAGATTGCTAGAGCCATCATATCCAAGCTCAGAACTGTTTCTCATTGCTCCTACTACAACAATAGGCTTGTCTGTCTTAATTATTAGATCAAGGAGATAAGCAGTTTCTTCTAAAGTATCAGTACCATGAGTTACAATGACACCTGTAATATCCTCTCTAGCTATAGTTTTTTTAACTAAATTAGCTATTTCCATCATCATAGAAGGTGTAATATGGGGACTAGGTATGTTGGCATAGTTAATTACTTCAATTTCAGAGAAATTTTCTATATTTGTAACCATACTAATAATTTCTTCTGAGGTCAAGGCAGGTATGGCTGCATGAATACGGGGATCAATTTTCATAGAAATAGTACCACCAGTAAATATTATGGCTACTTTATTTTTATTAGACATATTATATACCTCCAATTAATTAAATTGATAATTTACACGCAATATTAATATAACATATTTTACAGCATTATTGGAATATAAAGAAGAATTATTACATAAAAAAAAAGACTCCACTTGGAGTCTTCACCCATTTTGGATGTAAATAAACCGTTCAAAAGGGGTATTGGGAATAGAGATCTTATTTGAGGTTACCAGGGGGATAACCACAATTAAATTATAGCAAATGTCGACAAAATATGCAACACTTTTTTAAAAAAACTTCAATATTCGACAAAAGATTTACATAATATAGAAATATTCTACTTTAATATAGTATATAAATCCTGTATAATAGTATAGAAGGAAATAGTATTTATAGGGGGTTTTAATATGAATAACAAATTTTTGGAATTGAGAGACGTATTATCAAAAAATAGTTTTGTAGTAAAAACATTTAATAATATTTCAGAAGCGAAAGAAGAATTACTATCCGAAATCAAAAAAGAAGAATCTATAGGTATAGGTGGTTCTATGACGATACAAGATATGGATATATATGATGATTTAAAAGATAGAGGTAATGAAATTTACTGGCATTGGAGAAAAGATGTTGAAGACGCAGCTGTAAAGGCTATAAATACAGATACTTATATTGCCAGCACAAATGCATTGACTATGGATGGTAAACTTGTAAACATGGATGGGACTGGAAATAGAGTGGCTTCTATGATATACGGTCATAAGGATGTATATATAGTTGTTGGAAAGAATAAAATATGTAAGGATTATGATGAAGCTAGAGAGAGAATTAAAAATATTGCAGCACCAATGAATGCTAAAAGATTGAATCTTAGCACTCCATGTACTCATACTGGAAAATGTATTGATTGTGATTCACCACAAAGAATTTGTAGATCAGAGGTTATAGTTCATAAAAAACCTGGAGGAACTAATATTCATATTTACTTAGTAGATGAGGAATTGGGATACTAAATAGAAGAGGTGTATAATATTTGATTTATTTGGATAATTGTTCCACAACAAGACCAAGAGAAGAAGTTGTAAATGTACTAATCGAGAGTATGAGAGATGATTTTGGAAATCCCTCATCTCTTCATAGACTTGGTATGAAGTCAGAAAAGAGGATAAAGCAGGCTAGGGAGTATATTGCTAGATATTTAAACGTAACTACCAATGAAGTTTATTTTACATCTGGAGGTACTGAAAGTAATAATATTGCTATTCAGAGTATTGTAAATAAGCTAGGTAAAAGGGGAAAACATATAATTACTACAAAAATTGAGCATCCTTCAGTATTGAATATAATGAAAAACTATGAACAACAAGGTTTTGATATTACCTACTTAAATGTGGATAATTTTGGGTATATATCTTTAGAGGAATTAAGAAATGCTATTAGAAAAGATACAATCTTAGTATCTATAATGCATGTGAATAATGAAATTGGTTCTATACAGCCTATTAATGAAGTAAAAAACATTATTAATTTAATAAATCCTAATATATTATTGCACGTAGATGGAGTACAAGGATTTGGAAAAGTAGATGTTTCTTTAAAAAATTGGGGTGTAGATAGTTATTCCTTTAGTGGACATAAGATATATGGGCCTAAAGGAATAGGAGGATTGTATATAGATAAGAAACATATTCTTTCTCCCATAGCGTTTGGGGGTAATCAAGAGAGAGGACTAAGATCAGGAACTGAAAATATAACAGGTATTATTGGTTTTGGTGAGGCTGTAAGGATAATGACACAAAAGTTTAAAGACGAATCTGATCATGCATTTAAGCTTAAGAAATATTTTGCAAGTAGAGTAAGAGAAGAAATTCAAGATATAAGATTTAATACGACCTTAGATGAAAAATCTTCGCCATATATATTAAATATATCATTTAATCATGTTAGAGGAGAAGTTTTGTTACACTATTTGGAAGATAAAGAGATCTATGTCTCTACGTCTTCAGCATGCTCATCTAAAGGTACAGAAAAGAGTCATGTTCTTAGAGGTATCTGTCTAAGCAATGAGGAGATAGAAGGAGCAATAAGATTTTGTTTCTCATATGAAAATACTTTGGAAGATATGGAAACTGCAGTTCAGATATTAAAGGAATCAGTATCTGAGATTAGACAAATAACTATGAGGTGATTAGGTGGATAAAGTACTATCTGTAAGTTTAGGTGAAATTGCTCTAAAGGGATTAAATAGAAAATACTTTGAAGATCAATTAATTAAACATATTCGAAGGGCAATAAAAGATATAGGATTTGAAAAGATATATAAAGAACAAGGGAAAATATATATACAGGCTGAAGAACAATTTTTTCCCCAGATGATAAATAGATTGAGAAAAGTATTTGGGCTTGTATATATAAGCCCATGTATCAAAGTAGAAAAAGATGTAGATGAAATTGAAAATGCTGTATTAAAAGCCGTAAAGGAGAAGATAGAAGGAGAGAAGATTAAAACATTTAAGGTCGATACCAATAGAGCAGATAAAAATTTTCCGATAAAATCTCCAGATTTCTCTAAACAAATGGGAGGGGTTATACTTAAAGCTTTTAATGAACTCAGTGTAGATGTCCACACGCCAGATACCTTAGTATATATCGATATAAAACAAAACGCATATATTTATACAGACAAAATAAAAGGACATGGAGGCATGCCAATAGGCACCAATGGGAAAGGATTGCTCCTTTTATCAGGAGGTATAGACAGTCCAGTAGCAGGATTTCTGATGGCAAAGAGAGGTGTAGAAATATCAGCAGTTCATTACCATTCCTACCCCTTTACTAGTGAAAGGGCAGAGGAGAAAGTTAAAGATCTAGCTGGGATTTTATCTAGATATACTGGCAAGATAACAATGTATAGTGTAAATATATTAGAAATTCAGAAAGAAATAAATGCTAAATGTCCTGAAAAGGAAATGACAATCTTATCTAGAAGGTTTATGATGCGAATAGCAGAAAGGATAGCTGAAAAACAAAATATAAATGCTTTAATAACTGGAGAGAGCTTAGGTCAAGTAGCAAGTCAGACTATTGAAGGAATTAGTGTGACAAATGCAGCAGTTAAACTACCGATATTAAGACCATTAGTAGGATTAGATAAAGTAGATATTATAGAGATTGCAAAGGATATTGAAACTTTTGAAACGTCGACTCTTCCTTTTGAAGACTGTTGTACTGTTTTCTTACCTAAGCACCCAGTTACAAAACCAAGGATAGAAGACATTGAGAAATCAGAAGAAGTATTAGATGTAGACTATCTAATTGACAATGTAATAGAAAATATGAAAGTAACTACGATAGAATAGTAGAAAGGGGAAAAAAGATGAAAGGAAAATCTTTATTAATTATAATAGGTATAATTGTATTGTTGGCATTTCCACTTATAGGCTCATACAATAGTCTTGTTACATCAAATGAAAATGTGGATGCAGCCTGGGCACAAGTGGAGAATCAATTGAAGCGTAGGGCAGATTTAATACCAAATTTACTGGAAACTGTCAAGGGTTATGCATCTCATGAGAAAGAAGTAATTGATAGTATAGCCTCAGCAAGATCCATGTATGCTGGTGCAAAAACTCCACAAGAATTTGCAGAGGCAGATGAAGGATTAAATAATGCAATAAAGAGTTTAAATGTAATCGTTGAGAATTATCCAGATTTAAAAGCTAATCAAAACTTTGCAGATCTTCAAGTTGAATTAGCAGGTACAGAAAATCGAATAGCAACTGAAAGAATGAGATATAATGATGTAGTAAAAACATATAATACAAGGATTAAAAGATTCCCAACAAATATTATGGCTGGAATATTTGGATTTGATAAGAAACAATATTTTGAAATCAATCAGCAAGATGCAGAAGTACCAAAAGTAAATTTTTAGGTGGTGCCTAGATGAAGAAGAACAAGATATATTTAATTATTTTTTGTATCATTGTACTTCTATCTACATCTGTTTATGGTAGCAGTTATGAACTACCTGAACCTAGTTATGATTTTTATGTTTATGATGAAGCTGGGATAATAGATAAGGATATTGAGAATTATATTATTGATATAAATAAGGATATATATAAAAAAACAGGAGCTCAAATAGTAGTGTCTACAGTAAACTCTCTAGGAGATATGGATATAAATTCTTATGCTACAGCTTTGTTTGAAAAATGGGAAATAGGCAGTAAGGAATATGATAATGGTATGCTGGTATTAATTGTGCCAAATGATAGGGAAATATGGATTGAAGTTGGTTATGGTTTAGAAGGACGATTTCCAGATAGCAAAACCAAGAGGATAATAGATAATTATATTTTACCTTATTTTGCAGAAGAAAAATATTCAGATGGTGTGTTGGCAGGATTTAACCAGATATTGATTGGACTAGAGGAAGAATACAATATATCTTTAGATAAATCAAAGGTAGTTGACGAGCCTTTTCCTGTAGCTGACTTAGGATCTTCTATTTCTAAGATTCCCATCATAATAGGGATAATTATTTTTCTATTTATAGATTTCAAATTATTTCGTGGTATGATTACCTACAGTATACTTCGTGGTATAGGAAGAGGAGGCCGTGGAGGTGGATTCGGCGGATCCTCTGGGGGAGGAAGGTCATCTGGCGGTGGTGGTCGCTCAGGCGGAGGCGGTGCCGGAGGAAAATGGTAGAATTTAATAATTTATTTCAATAAACTAGTATTTAATACTAGTTTATTTTTTTATACAATAAATTTAGTATATTAAACTTAGAAAATTAAAAGTGTCCTATAGATGTGTATAATACAGAGATAAAAGGCAAATAAAAATTTCAAAAAACTATTGACATTTATCATGGATTTTGACTATAATATGATAGTTGGAAAAAAGTTTAGTAATTATAAACTAATTATTTAATATATGGTTAGTTCTTTAGGAGGTGTATTATGAAAATTGGTGACAAAATAAGAAGGTTAAGAATACAAAATTCACTTACTCAAGAAGAGTTAGCAGATAGATCTGAATTGACTAAAGGATTTATATCTCAAGTAGAAAGAGATTTAACATCTCCTTCTATAGCTACATTAGTTGATATTTTAGAGGGACTTGGAACAAATTTACAGGAGTTTTTTAATGAAAGTATTGATGAGAAAATAGTTTTTTCAAAAGATGATGCTTTTGAAACAGAAAATGAAGAATTAAAATATGTTTTAAAGTGGATTGTACCTAATGCACAAAAAAACAAGATGGAACCAATTCTTATAGAGTTAGAACCTGGAGGAAGATCAAAAGAAGATACACCTCATGAAGGAGAAGAGTTTGGGTATGTAGTAAATGGAAGTATTTTTGTCTGTATAGGTAGAGAAAAGTATAAAGTTAGAAAAGGTGAAAGCTTCTATTATAAAGCCAACTCTAATCATTATATATCAAATGAAGGCAAAACAAAGGCCTCAATTATTTGGGTGAGTACACCACCAAGTTTTTAAAGATAATGGGGGGAAGAAAATGCATACTGTAGAATTAAAAAATGTTACAAAAGAATTCAACGGAGTTACCGTTTTAGAGGATATAAATTTATATATTAGAGAAAATGAGTTTTTAACTCTTCTAGGGCCAAGTGGCTGTGGTAAGACAACAACTCTTAGAATAATAGGTGGATTTGAAGAGCCAACTAAAGGTACAGTCTTATTTGAAGGAAAAGATATTACAGAAGTACCACCCTATGAAAGACAAATAAATACTGTGTTTCAGAAGTATGCTCTTTTCCCACATTTAGATGTATATGATAATATTGCCTTTGGGCTAAAAATAAAAAAGATATCTAAGGATGAGATTAGTAAAAGAGTTAAAGAAATGTTGAGACTTGTGAATCTTCAAGGCTTTGAAAATAGGACGATTGATTCTCTAAGTGGCGGACAGCAGCAAAGGATAGCTATAGCTAGGGCACTTGTCAATGAACCTAAGGTACTTTTATTAGATGAGCCTTTAGGGGCATTAGATTTAAAGCTTAGAAAAGATATGCAGATAGAACTTAAAAATATGCAAAAAAGAGTAGGTATAACATTTATATATGTAACCCACGATCAAGAAGAAGCCTTAACAATGTCAGATACTATAGTTGTAATGGATAAGGGAAGAATTCAACAAATTGGTACACCAGTTGATATATATAATGAGCCTAAAAACGCATTTGTTGCTGAGTTCATTGGAGAAAGTAATATTATAGATGGAATTATGCATGAAGATTTTTTAGTTGAATTCTCAGGAAAAAACTTCAAATGTGTAGATAAAGGTTTTAGCAAAGATGAAGATATAGAAGTGGTAATAAGACCAGAGGATATTGAAATAGTTTCGGTAGAAAATGGAATCTTAAATGGCGTAGTTGATTCTGTTACTTTTAAAGGAGTTCATTATGAGATGATAGTTAAATCCAGTGACTTTGATTGGATGATACACAGTACAATAATGAAGCCAGTGGGAACTGAAATAGGAATGACGGTGTCACCTGAAAATATTCATATAATGAAGAAGGTGAGAGAAGAATGAAGATGAAGAAAACAGCTTATCCTTATGTTCTATGGATGGTTATATTTATTGTAGTTCCACTTCTTCTCATAATGTATTTTGCATTTACTAGAGGAGACAGTCAAAATTTTGCTACATTTCAATTTAGCTTAGATAATTTTAAAAGGTTTTTTACACCAACCTACTTGAAGGTACTCGGTAGGTCGGTTAATCTAGCTTTTATTTCTACCATTGTCTGCTTAATACTTGGATATCCCATGGCATTTATCATCTCGAAAGAAAAGATAAGAAAAAGGAATATTATGATTTTGATGTTTGTCATACCAATGTGGATGAATTTTCTATTACGAACTTACGCATGGCTTACTTTGTTAGGTAGAAATGGTTTTATAAACTTTCTAGTTACAAAACTAGGGTTTCAGCCACTTGAATTAATGTATAATGATAAGGCTGTTTTACTTGGCATGGTATACAATTTCTTGCCTTTTATGGTTTTGCCTATTTATTCAGTATTGACTAAGATAGACAATAGTTTAATAGAGGCAGCGGAGGACTTAGGTGCTAATAAGATTCAGGTATTTGGTAAAGTTATACTTCCACTTAGTGTACCAGGAATTATAACGGGAATAACCATGGTATTTATACCAGCAGTAAGCACATTTATAATATCAAGCTTATTAGGTGGAAATAAATATAATTTAATTGGAAATCTAGTTGAACAGCAATTTAGATGGACAGGAGATTGGCATTTTGGATCTTCGATGTCTATAATATTGATGGTGTTTATCCTTATAACGATGGCTCTTACATCTAAATTTGATAAAGAAAAAGAAGGTGGAGGTGGGGGACTATGGTAAACAAAGGTATAAAAAAGTTATATACATTTCTAATATTCTTGTTTCTATATGCTCCTATTATTGTTTTAATAGTGTTTTCCTTCAATAATTCTAAATCAAGAGGAGTATGGGCTGGATTTACACTGAAATGGTATATAGAATTATTTAAAGATGCTGAGATACTAAAGGCCCTTTATTATACCTTACTTGTGGCAGTGCTTTCAGCAGTTATATCTACAATTATTGGCACGTTTGCTGCAATTGGTATATATAATATGCCTGGTCTAAATAAGAAAATAATTTTGAACTTAAACTATATTCCTGTATTAAATCCAGATATAGTTACAGCAGTATCACTTATGGCGTTATTTAGATTCTTGAAGATAGAATTTGGTTTTACAACCATGCTTTTATCACATGTAACATTTTGTACACCCTATGTTATATTATCTGTATTGCCAAAATTAAAACAGATGAATAAACATCTAGCTGAGGCAGCTATGGATCTGGGAGCAACACCATTTTATGCCTTGAGAAAGGTTGTTATACCAGAAATAATGCCAGGTATAATAACAGGCGGACTAATGGCATTTACATTGTCAGTGGATGATTTTGTTATATCTTTTTTCAATACAGGAAATGGTGTTTCCAATTTGAGCATTGAAATATTTTCTATGACAAGGCGAGGAATAAATCCTGTAATAAATGCATTATCTACTCTAATGTTTGTTAGTTTAATGATAATGTTACTAATAATAAACAAAAGAACAGAGAAAAATGAAATGGAAAGAGGTGTTTAATTTGAAGACAAGAAAATCTATAATATTTTTAGTTGTGATTTTAGTCATTGGAGTTATAGCAGCAGGATGTGGTGATAGTAGACCAAGTATCAATGTATACAACTGGGGAGACTATATAGACAAAGATGTAATTAAAGAGTTTGAAGAAGAGTATAATATAAAAGTGAATTATAGTATGTATGCAACTAATGAAGACTTATATGTGAAGTTAAAACAAGGTGGAAGTAGCTATGATGTAATAATTCCATCAGATTATATGATTGAGAGAATGATTAGAGAAGGTATGCTATCAAAATTAGACACGAATAATATACCAAATTTACAAAATGTAGATGAGAAATTTTTCAATCTAGACTTTGATCCAAGTAATGAATACTCTGTGCCTTATATGTGGGGAACAGTAGGAATAATCTATAATAAAGCAAAAGTAGATGATGTGGTAGATAGCTGGGATATTTTATGGAACGAGAAATATAAGGATCAAATAATTATGCTAAATAGTCAAAGAGATACTTTAGCAGTAGCATTATTGAAGTTAGGATACTCTATGAATACAAGAGATATAAATGAATTAGAAGAGGCAAAACAAGAGCTAATAAAACAAAGACCATTGGTATGGGCATATCAAGGTGACGAGGTAAAAGATACTATGATAGGTGGAGAAGCAGCACTTGCTGTAGTTTGGTCAGGTGATGCAGTTGCTATGATTAGACAAAATCCTGATCTAGCATATGTAATACCAAAAGAAGGAACTAATCTTTGGTTTGATAGTATGGTGATACCAAGTACAGCAAAGAATAAAGAAGGTGCTGAGGCTTTTATTAACTTCATGTGCAGACCAGATATTGCAGCAAAAAATACTGACTATATAGGATATTCAACACCTATACCAAAAGCAATAGAAACGCTGCCAGATGATATCAAAAATTCTAAAGTTGCATATCCATCTGATGAAGAAATCAAAAATACTGAAATATTTAAAGACCCAATGGATATTATACAAGAATATGATAGAATATGGACTGAGGTAATGTCAGGACAATAGAAAATATAAAATTTGAAACACTGGATTACAGTAACAATATGTAATCCAGTGTTTTTATATATAATATTCTGGAGCTAGTTATTTAGGTACAACTATTTTCTAAGTTTTATGAATATCATTTAAGTTTATGATAAAAATATAATAAAGTAAAACTTAGGAGGTATATGATGGACAACAAAGAGATGAAAGATAGTGATATGTATAAGGCGGATGAAATTAAAGGTCAGACTCAGGAAAAGCCTGGTAGGGAGTTTAAAATGGAGCCAGAGCCTATATATGATAATAAAGCTCATATGGGATATGGCAGATTAAAGGATAAGGTAGCCATAATAACTGGTGGAGATAGTGGTATAGGAAGAGCAGTAGCTGTAGCTTATGCAAAGGAAGGAGCTAATCTAGTAATCGTATACAATATTGCAGATAAAGATGCTAATGATACTAAGAGTGTCATAGAATCATATAATGGTAAGGTTCTTTTAATAAAAGGTGACATTGGTAACAGTGAATTTGCCCAAGAAATAATTGATAGAACTATAAAAGAATATGGAAAACTAGATATTCTTATTAATAATGCAGCAGAACAACACCCTCAGCAAGGTATTCAATATATAACTGATGAACAGCTTGAAAATACTTTTAGAACCAATATATTTGGAATGTTTTATCTAACAAGGGCTGCAATATCTTATTTATCTGAAGGGAGTTCAATAATCAATACTTCTTCAATTACAGCCTATAGAGGAGATTCTACATTAATTGATTATTCTTCAAGTAAAGGAGCAGTTACATCATTTACGAGATCACTGGCATTAAATTTAGCAGAAAAGAAAATCAGGGTAAATCAAATAGCTCCAGGACCTATTTGGACTCCACTGATTCCATCTACCTTTGATAAGGCTAGTGTAGAAATTTTTGGAGAAAATACGCCTCTAAAAAGACCAGGGCAACCTGTTGAATTAGCAGAAGCCTATGTATTTTTAGCATCTGACGGAGCAACTTATATGTCGGGTCAAACGATTCATATAAATGGTGGAGAAGTGGTGAACGGATAGTGTTAAGAGGCACCTAACTAGTACTTTGATAGAGGATTTTTTTATTATGGGTCAACTAAGGGGATTAAAGGGTCTTGGTTGGCTCATTATTTTATATTAAGTATTCTTACAAATAAAAATATCTTTATAGTGAAAAAGATATTTTATTTATCTTATATAACAAGTATTATTGTAATTTAGAGTAATGGTGCTATATATTATGATTGAATTAAATTAGGAGTAGTTTTTACCTTGTTTTTATAATTTGTTCAAAGGGTATAATAAAATTATAGAGGTAGACACTAAAAGAACTGATTTATATAAAAACATAGAAAAAAGGAGAAAGGTAGATACGATGACAATAGAAACAGGATGGAATTTAGATAACAGTTATGTAAATAATCTTCCAGAATTGTTTTTTACTAAAGTTAACCCAACCCCTGTAAGTTCACCAAAAATGATTATTCTCAATTACCCATTGATAAGATATTTAGGATTAAATATCCAGACACTTCAAAGTAATGAGGGCGTAGCTATATTTGCTGGAAATAAGATTCCAGAAGGAGCTATGCCACTTGCTCAGGCTTATGCAGGTCATCAATTTGGTCATTTCACCATGTTAGGAGACGGTAGGGCTGTTTTAATTGGAGAGCAGATTACACCTTTAGGAGAACGGTATGACATCCAATTAAAAGGTTCAGGTAGAACACCATATTCTCGTGGAGGAGATGGGCGAGCAGCACTTGGACCAATGATTAGAGAGTATATTATAAGCGAAGCTATGCATAACCTTGGAATTCCAACAACGAGGAGTCTAGCGGTAGTGACAACGGGTGAATCAATAGCCCGTGAAACTCGTCTACCGGGAGCGATTTTAGCACGGATGGCAGCTAGTCATTTACGAGTGGGTACTTTTCAGTATGCTGCAAAATGGGGTACAGTGGAGGATATACGAATACTTTCAGATTATACAATAAAACGGCATTTTTCATATATTGAAGATGATGAGAACCCTTATCTATCATTACTTAAAGAAGTAATAAAGCGACAAGCTGCTCTTATTGCTAAATGGCAGCTAATAGGCTTTATTCATGGAGTAATGAATACTGATAATATGACTATAAGCGGAGAGACTATTGATTATGGTCCTTGTGCTTTTATGGATACCTATGATCCAGCAACTGTATTTAGTTCTATTGACATTCATGGACGCTATGCTTATGGTAATCAACCTAATATTGCTGCATGGAATCTTGCAAGATTTGCTGAAACTTTATTACCTTTATTAGATGAAAATCAAGAGAGAGGTGTTAAGTTGGCTCAGGATGCCATTTCAGATTTTGGAAAGTTATATCATAGAAACTGGCTTACAGGAATGAGGGCAAAGTTAGGAATATTTAATGAAGAGTCAGAGGACGGATCCCTTGTTGAAGATCTCCTTAATATAATGCAGAAGTATAGGGCTGATTATACCAATACATTTGTAGCTCTCACTTTCGAAAAACTAGAGGATTCATCTTTATTTAGTACTGATGAATTTCTTAAATGGCATAGAAGATGGAAGGATAGACTAAGTAGGCAACAGGAATCCAATAATTCATCTCAACAACTAATGAAAAATTCTAATCCTTCTATAATCCCTAGAAATCATCGAGTGGAAGAAGCATTAGAAGCTGCAGTAAAACAAGGAGATTATAGTGTACTTGAGCGACTTCTTGACGCTCTTTCAAATCCTTATGATTACTCTATCAAACAGGCTGACTATTCCACACCACCTGAGCCATCAGATCGTCCTTACAGAACTTTTTGTGGAACTTAACTTAGGTAATTGTTCTTTTATCTTAGATTACGATGTGTAATATATTGCACATCGTAATCTATATTACATAGGAATTTTTTAATAATGAGACAAAACTATTTATACTTATTTATCAGTATGATATATTTATATTAATTACTTTATTCTGTTAGTGTATAATGGGAGTGATTTAATGTGATAAATATTGGAAGTCTTCTTAATATCAATAATTACTTTGATAGTATAATAATTACTGATAATAGAGGCATTATAGAGTATTATTCGAATATGAGATCGGATATATATGATCTAAGGCAGGATGAGATAATAGGTAAAAGTATACTAGAGATTCATCCTTATTTAACACAAGAAACTAGTAGTATCATGAGGGTTTTAAAGGATGGCAGACCAATATATGACCAAATTGAATATCTAACAACAAAACATGGGCAAAATATAACTAACATATATAGTACTTTGCCTATAGTGAAAGAAGGCAAGGTAGTTGGTGCCATTGATCTTGCTAGGTGTGTTAATGAAAATGAGCGTCAGAGTATTATTCTTACTCGTAGCAATAATGAGAAGGAAAGATTATATCAGCTTAATGATATCATTACAAAATCACCAGCTATGAATGAAATCAAATCTAAAATTATGAGAATAGCAAATACAGATTCGTCTGTTATGATTTATGGTGAAACTGGCACTGGTAAAGAACTAATTGCACAGTCAATACATAGTTATAGCTATAGAAATAGTAATAAATTTATATCTCAGAATTGTGCAGCTATACCATCGAATTTGTTGGAAGGTATTTTATTTGGTACAGTAAAGGGCAGCTATACTGGTGCTGAGAATAGAAGGGGACTATTTGAAGTTGCAAATGGTGGGACATTATTTCTAGATGAAATTAATTCAATGGATATCAATATGCAGAGCAAAATATTAAAAGCAATTGAAGAGAAAAAGGTAACAAGAATTGGAGGAACAGAACCCATTGATACAGATATACGTATAATTACTGCTCTAAATGAGCAACCTCTTTCATGTGTTGAGCAAAATACATTAAGAGAAGATTTATATTATAGATTAAATGTAGTACAAATAGATATTCCCCCATTAAGGGAAAGGAGTGAAGATATTACTTATTTAACAGATTATTTTATTTCTAGATATAACTCAAAGATGAATAAATCCATAATTGGACTTAGTGATGAAGTTAAAGAGCTATTTTTGAATTACAGTTGGCCTGGTAATATTAGGGAACTTAGAAATGTTATAGAGGGTGCATTTAACATTATTGGATCTAGATATATACAATTAAGAGATTTACCACATTATTTAGTAAGTCAATTTAAAAATCAGTTACTTAACGTTGAATTGAACAATCAAGAAATGTCATTAGTTGAAAAAGTAGAAAGTTATGAAAAGCGATTATTGATAAATGCATTGGTTTCATCTGAGACTATAGCTGAAGCAGCAAGGAAATTAAAATTGTCTAAACAAGCATTAAGCTATAAATTATCTAAATATAATCTAAAATAAATTAAATGTGATTTAAATAAAGCTTAAGGACAAAAAATCTTGACCATGGGTCAAGATTTTTTGTCCCTTTATTGTTTGGTTATAGTATTTTGGTCAAAATATTTTGATTGCTTGTGTCAAGATTATTATGAAGAGTCTGAAAATACGAGAAAATAATTGGCATATGATTTGCAACTATAAAATATTGAATTAAAATAAAATTTGTAAGGAGGAAATTTTCATGTCAGATTATGGTTTCTTAAGTTTAGTACCACCAATTATTGCTATTATTTTAGCTCTAAAGACGAAAAAGACTTTATTGTCTTTGTTCTTCGGTGTATGGGTAGGTGCCACTATTATTAGTGGATATAATCCATTAGTTGGCTTCACAAAAGTTGTGTCAGATTTTATGGTTCCAGCTATAGGAAATACATATAATGGAGGAATGCTCTTATTAGTAACATTAGCTGGAGGATTCGCTTATATGTTAAGAATAACAGGTGCTGCTGAGGCTTTTGCTCAAATAACAACTAAAAAGATTGATACTCCTAAAAAAGCTCAAGTGGTGACATGGGCATCCTCATTTATATTTTCATATACTGAGCCATGCTTGATTCTTGGAACAATTATGAGACCTATTACAGATAAGGCTAGAGTATCTAGAGCAAAGCTTTCTTATATTTTAGACTCAATGGGATGTAATTTAGCATCATTTTCGCCTATTAGCAGTTATGGACCTTTTATAGCAGGGTTAATTGCTACTCAACTTACAGCTGCTGCCATTGAAGGAAATGAATGGTCGATTTATTTACAGATGTTTCCCTTTAACCTATATGGATTTTTCGCAATGATAATGGTATTAATTGTCGCTCTTACTGGGATGGATATAGGACCTATGATGGTAGAAGAAAAAAGAGCTAGGGAAACTGGAAAACTGTTACCAGACGGAGTTGAGTCAATAATTACAGAATCTAAAACTGTTTTACCAGAAGGATATAAATTAACTATTAAAAACTTCATCATACCTATGGCCTCACTGTTTCTTTCTATATTTGCTACAATATTTTGGAGTGGAAATATAGTTACTAACGGATTTCGAGGTGCATTTGTCAATGCCAATATTGTTTTAGCCATTTCTATGGGATTTATAGGTGGAGGAGTTGCCGCTGGTTTAGTAGGTGTAACAACTGGATTATTTAAAATTATAGATGCTTTTGATGGTTTTGTTAAAGGTATGGAAGAACTTATAATGGTCCCATTTATATTAGTGTTAGCTTGGTCTATGGGTGGATTAACAAGCACTATGGGAGTTGGTACATTCTTATCGAATGTGGTTCAAAACCACTTAACTGGTGGATTAGTCCCCGCTTTGATTTTCTTATTTAGTGCATTAATTTCATTTGCAACAGGTAGCTCTTGGGGTGTTTGGGCAATTATGATGCCTATAGCTATACCGATGGCTATTTCATTCAATATTCCCATACCTTATGTTGTAGGGGCAGTAATTGGTGGAGGTTTATTTGGAGATCAATGTTCACCTATTTCAGACACTACAATAATGTCTTCAACAGGTGCTGCATGTAATCATATAGTTCATGTTACAACTCAGTTATTCTATGGTGTTATTGTAGGAACAGCTGCTTTCTGTGGTTTCTTATTCGGAGGACTTACTGGTCAATATTATTTAAGTATAGGAGTTACAGCAATTGTTCTTGTTGGATTAATATTTCTTATGAATAGATTTTCAAAACCAGAAGAAGTTAGTGTGAAATAATATCAGAGTTATCAAGCTAATAGTTACTTATTTTAGGAAAGTCTAGTGTAACTAGATTAGAATGATTTTAATATAAAATATATGTGAAATTTAAATCTATAGGACATTAAGGAGGAATAAGATGAAGATAGTAGATATGATAGTTAAAGCACCTCATTTTTATACGATGGAAGGAATTGGAGTTGGATATAAGGTTGGCGTGGCTATGGTAGTAGATTCTGGGAAGATTGTAGCAATAGATGAAGTAGATAAAATAATGAAGGAATATAATGGGGAAGTAAATCTAGATTTAAGTCATCATGCAATATTTCCTGGGTTTATAGATGCCCATATGCATACGGGATTAGCCATTATGAGAGGTTTAGCCCAGGATACAAATAATTGGATGATGTACGGACTGCAACCATTTGATAATGTAATTACTAATAAAGAAAGGTTGGCAGGCAGCAGAATGGCTATTATAGAAGCCATTAAGGCTGGTACTACTACTATTGGGGATTATGAGGCCTATATGGAGCCTGTATGTGAATTTATCCATAAAGTAGGTGTCAGAGGAAATATTACTAGTACCATTAGGGAAGCTAGAAGGAGAGTTTATAAACCAGGAGAATTATATGAATACGATGAAGAAATGGGACTGAAAAGTTTTGAAGAGAATATAAGACTATTTGAAAAATGGCATAATAAAGGTAATGGACTTATTAAGATATTATTTGGACCCCAAGGACCAGATTTCTTAAGCAAAGATTTATTACTTAAGATTCAAAGAGTAGCGAAGGAGAAAGATACTAAGATACACATGCATACACAACAAGGTGATAGAGAGACTTATCAAGTTGTGAAGAGATATGGAAAAAGACCTATTGAATGGTTAAAGGAAATTGGCTACTTAGATGAGACCTTAATAGCAGTCCATTTAACGGATGCCAATGATGGTGAAGCAAGGGAAGTAGCTAAATCTGGAGCATCGATGATAGTTTGTCCAGGATCTATTGGTATCATTGATGGATTAGTATGCCCTTCAATTACTTTTCAAGAGGCAGGTGGTAATGTAGCACTAGGTTCAGACCAGGCTCCTGGAAATAATAGTCACAACATTATAAATGAAATGAAGCTAATTACACTTTTTAATAAGATTAAATATCAGAATCCTGAAGTTATGCCTGCTTGGAGAGCATTGCGTATGGCTACAATAGAAGGCGCAAAAGCAGTAGGTTTAGGAGAATTAATAGGATCCCTTGAAGTAGGTAAACGAGCAGACTTTATTGCTATAGATTTAAATAAACCTTCTATGTTACCCGTATTTACAAAACCAATGAGAAATATCGTACCAAATTTAGTATATAGTGCTAGAGGCGAAGAGGTAGTTCTTTCTGTTGTAGATGGTAAAATCATCTATAAAGATGGAAAAGTACTTGATATAGATGAAGATGAGTATTTTAATGCAGTCGCTGAATACACAAATGGAATAGGAGAAAGGGCTTCAGAAGAGTTCTTTGAAATAAATGGTACAAATTCTAGATTTATGGAAGAAAATAAATTATAGGATAAACAATATAATAAAATAAAAAAGACAAAATGATTTGCTTGTCTTTTTTAAAGAATATATGAAAAGGTAAGAGTAATATGGAAAAAGATAATTTAAAAAAGGATATTATATTTATAAGTATATTGGTTGTGTTTCTCTTATTTACAATAACTAAATTTTACTCTCAATTTATATCTCGACATATGTATTGGGATGGATTTATTAAATTTTCTATTCTAGCAACAATGGGAGAACTCTTATCCGAGAGAATCAATTCAAAGATATGGAAAAAAACACAAGGACTAATCTGGAGAATTGGGATCTGGGGAGTTTTTGGATCTTTAGTAGCCTTAATGTTTACAATATTTAGTGAAGGAGTTATAGGAGCTCAAAAAAAGGGACTATTGGTAGGTAACAATAGTTTGTTTACAGCTTTCTTCACTAGTATAATTATGAATACAACTTCAGGGCCAGTAATGATGGGTTTACAAAGGATAGGAACTACCTATATTGATTTAAGATATAAAAAGAATCGAACAAGTTTTAAGGAAGTAATAGAAATTATAGATTGGACATCTTTTATATGCTTTGAGGTATTTACTACAATACCATTGATATGGATACCAGCAAATACACTAACATTTCTAATGTCAGAAAAATATAGGATTTTGATAGCTGCATTATTGTCAATGATTTTAGGATTGATATTAACATTAGGGAAAATGAAGCAAAAGACAATGAAGGTCTAATTATTAAAACATTCCTTAATTTTCCTCGTATGTAATATTAGGATATAGAAAAACTACATATGAGGTGATAATATTGGGAGAAAAAGAAAATAGAGAAAATAAAGAAATAGTTGATAAAAACTTTTTTAGAGCTATGAGTTATGAACTTGCAGGAGAAATTGGTATAATAGATAATGAAGATATGAAAAACAATAGAGGGCTTATATCTACCCCAAACAAGCAAAATCAAGAAAATGATAAATAGTAAAGAGGATGCTATAAATGACTATAAGGAATTGTAAGCAATGTGAAAAAAGCTTTATAGGCGAGGGTGAAATCTGTAATATCTGTGAAATGGAATCAATCAAAGAGAATGATGATATGACTAAACTAGCGGGTACAATAGAAGCCTTAGCCTTATTAAAAAGTATGAAAGAATCTTCCAAACAGATTTAAATATAAGACCTAATACATCTACACCTTTTGATAATCTAATATCAGAAGGTGTTTTTTTAGTTTCAAATTATTGAAAATATTATTATATTCTGATAGTATAAAACTAAAGGATATTTCCATAGCTTTCCAGCAAATTTGATGGTTATAAAGATTTTATACTGATATTAGATAAGGAGTATGATTATGCAGTCTATTGAAAATAAGAAGGATAGAAGAATTAAATTCCTTGGAATGAGGGTTATTAAAACAGTTATAGCTGTATATATTTGCTTTTTAATAAGTTTTATTAAAAAATCTTTGCCTTTTTATTCTGTTATAGCAGCAATACTCTGTATGCAGAATGACAGTAAAAATAGTTGGCAAGCTGGGAAGAGTAGAATAATAGGTACATTAATTGGCGGAGTATATGGATTCATAGCCATAATTTTGATCAGCTTTTTTAAGATAGAATTGTTTAATTACATACATTATTTAGTTTTAAGTTTGTTTTTAATTCCAATAATTTACTCAAATGTATATTTAAAAGCTCCAAACTCTACTTATATTAGTTGTGTAGTATTTTTGAGTATAACAGTATCTCATGGTGGAGATATGGCGCCAATGTATTTTGCATTAAATAGGGTAATTGATACTCTTATAGGAATAGGAGTTTCGCTTGTTATAAACAGAGCCTTATGACCTAGGGACATGACAATTTAGTAAATTATTCTAATTAGAGCCTTCCTTTTTATGGAGGCTTTTGTGTAATGCATATTAAAATGGGTAATAATTATGAAGATAATTCTTTAGGAGGGGACAATATGGAAAAAGCAAAATACTTAATTATAGGTAATGGAATAGCTGGTCTTGCAGCAGCTAGAGAAATAAGATCTAATAGTGAAGAGGGTACTATTATAATGGTAAGCAATGAACCAACACTTACTTATTATAGAGTGAAATTAACTGAATATATATCTAAGGACTTTGTTGATGAAGATTTATTAGTTAGCAAAGAAAATTGGTATCAAGATAAAAATATTAAAGTTATGCTCAGAAAATTTGTAGAAGATATTGATGTTATAAATAATAAGGTAAAGCTTGACGATGGTCAAGTAATAGAATATGAAAAACTGTTAATTGCAACAGGAAGCCGTCCATTTATTCCTCCAATCAATGGAAAA
Organism: uncultured Tissierella sp.; assembly: GCF_902479755.1. NCBI lineage: Bacteria > Bacillati > Bacillota > Tissierellia > Tissierellales > Tissierellaceae > Tissierella > uncultured Tissierella sp. The sequence goes on from NZ_CABSQO010000037.1 coordinate 26,735, forward strand.
TATCAAGAGGGCGTATTTGCACTAAGAACTTTAAAGGATCTACATTATATAAAGGATTATATGAAATCTTGTGAAGATGTTTCAGTAATTGGTGGAGGACTTTTAGGACTTGAGGCGGCATGGTCTTTGAAACAATTAGGAAAAAACGTGAGTATAATTGAATTTGCACCTTATTTATTGCCTAGGCAATTAGACAAAGAAATAGCTAATAAATTAGAAGAGAAACTTTCCAGTATTGGATTTAAAGTTTATCTTTCTTCTCAAGCGGAAGAAATAACTGGAGAAGGTAAAGCAGTAGGCATAAAGCTAAATGGAGAGAGAAATATTAAGGCTGATGCAATCCTAGTTTCTTCTGGAATTAGACCGAATTTAGACTTAGTTAGAGATACTACAATAGAATATGATAAAGGTATAAAAGTGGATAAACATTTGAAGACAAATATAGATAATGTATATGCGGCAGGAGATGTAGTTGAAATAGAAGGAATGGTTTTAGGTCTTTGGACTGCAGGAAATGAGCAGGGTAAAGTAGCGGGGGCAAATATGGCAGGCAAGGAATTAGAATACAACCAACCTAAGATATTTACGACCTTGAAAATAGGCAGCATAGAGCTCTTTTCTGCTGGAATTATTAACGATTTTGATAGGGTATATGAATACAAAGATGAAAAGGGAGATATTCATCATAAGATATTTACAAAAGATGGCAAAATAGCTGGTGTAATTCTCTTTGGAGATTTGAAAGAAGTAAATGCCCTTAGAAATGCAGTTATATCAAATATGGATGTAAATGAATATATTGAAAAAGATAAGAGATTTAAATAGGCTTTAATAAGAGTACAAATACTGGGGGTAGACTTATGGATATTCAATTTTATGGTGCAGCAAAGATGGTCACAGGTTCTAATTATCTTGTAAAGACTGAGAAATATAATATCCTTGTGGACTGTGGAATGTTTCAAGGAAATGAGGAAATGGAGAAATTAAATTATAATAATTTTCCTTATAATCCTAGTGAAATAGACTTCCTTATATTAACACATGCACATATAGACCATAGTGGAAGAATTCCAAAATTGGTAAAGGATGGTTTTAGAGGTAGAATAATAACTACAAATGCTACCTATGATCTATGTAAGATTATGTTAAAAGATAGTGCAAAAATACAGGAATCTGATGTAGAATGGGAAAATAGAAAAAGACAAAGAGCTGGAAAGAAGCCTATAGAACCATTATATACAATGAAAGATGCAGAGAATAGTTTAAAGTACTTTGAACCATATTTTATCGATCAAAAAATAAAGATAAATGATAATATTCAAATTAGATTTAAGGATGCAGGACATATTTTAGGATCAGCTATATTGGAACTATGGGTTAGAGAAGTAAATGAGGAGGTAAAAGTAGTTTTCTCAGGAGATTTAGGTATGCCAGGAAGACCTATTATCAATAGTCCAGACTATATAGATGAAGCAGATTATCTTGTCATAGAGTCTACCTATGGTGATACTATACATGAAAGTTATGAAGAGAGTACTGAAAAGTTAATAGACATAATTAATAAAACGGTATTGAGAGGTGGCACTGTAATCATTCCATCATTTGCAGTAGGAAGAACTCAAGAACTTATTTATAAATTAAATAAATATTATGAGTACAATCCAGAAGTAGAAGAATATATGAAAGTTCCTATCTATATAGATAGCCCTATGGCAGTAGATGCTACGGAGGCATTTAAAAGAAATTCAAGCAGTTTTAATGATGAGGCAAGAGCACTTATATTAAAGGGAGATAATCCATTTCAGTTTTCCAATTTAAGATATATAAAAAGTCAAGAGGAATCGATGGCATTAAATAAATATACATTTCCAAAGGTAATAATATCCTCTAGTGGAATGGCTACAGCAGGAAGAATAAGACATCATTTAAAACATAATTTGTGGGATGAAAAAAATAGTTTAGTATTTGTTGGATACCAGGCTGAGGGAACTTTAGGTAGAATACTTTTAGATGGAAAGAGGCAAGTGAAAATACTTGGAGAAGAGATTCATGTAAGGGCACAAATTTATGATATAAAGGGATTTTCAGGCCATGCGGACCAAAATATGTTACTTGACTGGATAAATAAATTTAAGAAGAAGCCCAAAAAAATATTTGTAGTTCATGGGGAAGAAGAACCGGCTAATGCACTTTCTACTCTCATAAGACATTTGTACAAAATTGAGACTATAATTCCTAATATAAATGACAGCTTCAGCATTGCAAAAAATGAAGTTGAATTGACAAAAGGTATTGAGATATTACCTGAGATGCTCAGAGAAGATATTGAAAATGAGCTGAAAACAGCATATAATCAATTTGAGGCTTTAATAAATAAATCTAGTGAAATGGTAGATGATAAGCTCCTAACTAAGAAATATGATGAAATCAAGAATCGGCTAATAGACCTACAGCATAGATTAATGGATTTAAATATTATAGTTGGGAAATAGAAAGTCACAAGAAGATAAGGAGGAACACATGAAGTATTTAGTGAATAATTCAAATGACCCAAGATATAACTTAGCTTTTGAAGAATATTGCTTTAAAAGTCTAGACCTTAAGGAAGACTATGTAATACTTTGGATTAATGGTCCAGCTATAATAATAGGTAAAAATCAGAATACGATTGAAGAGGTAAATCAAGATTTTGTAAATGAAAGAGGTATAAAAGTTGTAAGAAGAATAACTGGCGGAGGAGCAGTATACCATGATTTAGGAAACCTCAATTTCAGTATAATTTCTATGTCAACTGGTATTGAAAAAATTGATTTTAAGAAATATAATATACCGATAGTTAAATCTCTAGAAAAACTTGGTATCAACTGTGAGTTATCAGGTAGGAATGATATTACTTTAGATGGGAAAAAATTCTCAGGTATAGCTCAATCCGTATGGAAGAAAAGAGTTTTAAATCATGGAACATTATTATTTGATACTGAATTAGATGTATTATCAAATGCACTAAATGTTAAACAGGATAAAATAGAATCTAAAGGAGTAAAATCAGTAAAGAGTAGAGTAACAAATATTAAACCTTATATAGATAAAGATATAGATATCTATGAGTTTAGAGACGTTTTGCTTAGAAATATCTTTGAAATGGAAGGGGAAGTACCTCAAGAGCATAAATTATCACAGGAAGATCTAGATGAGATACAAAAATTATTTGAAGAAAAATACTCAACTTGGGAATGGAATTATGGCGAATCTCCAAAGTCAAATTATCAAAATTATAAGAGATTTGATTTTGGAAGTATAGATATTAGATTTAATGTAGTAAGTGGATTAATTTCAGATACCAAGATTTATGGAGATTTCTTTGGTACTGAGGATGTAGCTTTACTTCAAGAAAAATTAGATGGAAAGAAATATGATAAAATGGAAGTGTCAAAAATAATAGAAAATGAACCTTTGGAAAAATACTTTGGTAATATTTCTAAAGAAGAATTTGTAGATTTAATGTTTCAATAAAAGTTATAAGTAAAAATTATAATTAATAAATAATAACACTTAATGATTGATTTAAAAATGCTAGTAGATAGAATATCTACTAGCATTTTGCATATAAAATGATGTTAAAAAATATCTATGTTATTTTCAATAAGTTTTTTTACCTTTGTACTAACCCTATCTAAAAGATCTAACATTTGTGTTGAGAGAGCCTCGGCTTCTTTATATAATTGTTTTGCAGATTCTTTGTCAGATTTTTGTATTGCATCGATAACATGGTCTCCTATAGAATGAAATTCATGATGTACCTTATCTATTAATGTCCATTCTTCTATAATAGCAGGATGGTCTATTTCTATTGAATGGTAAAAATGACCAAAAGCACATTTTTTAGAATTAGTTTGAAGTGGATATGTACGAGTTTCATCCACTATTTTATGAAGTCCTTCTATCCATTTTTTATGAGCATCCTTAGCCTTATTAATTACTTCAAGTAATTCTTCATTTGTAAGAGCATTAACTCCTCCTTTTAGTCCTTTAAACATATGACTGACAATTGCTGATAGCTGATCATCTATTGATGCTATTTGTCCAGCAAAATCAACACTTTGAACTGCCTCATTGTGTATATTATTTGTCATCTCACTAAGTCTTTCTGCATCACTACTAGAAGATTCCATTGCTTGATTAATCTCATTTGCAGCAATTTTTATACCTTCCATTGACTCATAGACTATATTTACATCATTAACTACATTATTGAGCATTGCTACATTTTTACCCACGGTTTCATGAACTAATTCTATTCTTTCACTCATTTGTCCAGTAGATGACATAGTTCTATCTAAACTCTGTTTTCCATCTTGAGTAGCATCATGGATATGATTTACGAATTGCCTCATTCCATCTAATTTTTGTTTAGTATCATCAGCCAAATTTCTAATCTCATGAGCTACAACCGCAAAGCCACGACCGTGTTCTCCAGCTCTAGCAGCTTCTATAGCTGCATTTAATGCTAAAAGATTTGTTTGTTCTGCTATGGTTTGAACACTATCTACTATTTTACCAATTTCATTAGTCAGATTAACTAACTGTTGAATTTTATCATTCATGATTTCAGTATCTTGTACAACATTATCTTTTAAGTTTTGTACTTCTTTTAATAAATTCATACTTTCATCATTTTTTTGAGCCAAGGATTGAGATTCTTTTGCAAGATTGTCTAGGGTAGAAGAAGTTGTATCAATAGCTTCATTTACTTGATTCATACTTGCAGTAGTTTCTTCAACGATTGCAAGATTAGATTCGCTTAAGGCTCCCATTTCTCCAGCGAAATTCATTAACTGATTGGAAATGTGAGTCATTCCAACATCAAAACTACTTAGAGAACTAACTATATTAAGCATTTTTTTTGTTGATTGTGACATTATTTCTTCATTAGTAAGTAATTTTTGAAAATGTTCGAAAACTTGTATATGAATAGGATATTTAACATCAGGTGCATTAACTTTTTTTCCACTCAATGAGTCTTCTACATATTTAACTATACACTCTGCTTCTTCACAGGGTGGCTTGTGAAAAATTCTTTTAAACATAAAAAAATCACCTCTTTATTAGTAGTAGGACTTTTAGATTATTGTAGCTAAAATCAAATATATAACATTTATTCTCTATAGTAAATACAAATAATAATTCTTTTAGAGGAATAGTTAAGATATACCTCAATTGTGTGATTAATAAACATTTTTTTACTAATTTTCTAATTAGTGCATATAACATAAATATATTAAAGTATAAATGAATTTAAGTCAATGCTAACTAAGGATAATAAATCTTTAATAAGAATATTATCATTTTATAGATTGTATTGGAAAAGGTGACTTTTTATAGGTATAATATAATTAAATAGAAACGTCAATATACTAGGAGGGAATTTTATGAACTTACCGAAATCCATTAATTTTGCCAATTTGCCAACTAAAATTGAAAAACTAGAGAGACTGAGTCAAGAGTTAGGAACACAAATCTATATAAAAAGAGATGACCAAACAGGTAGTGAAATATCTGGAAATAAAGTCAGAAAGCTAGAATTTGCAGTTCAAGAAGCATTGGATAATGAATGCGATTATTTGATTACCTGTGGCGGTATACAATCAAACCATGCTAGAGCAACAGCAGCGGTAGCAGCAAAACTTGGTATTGGAGCTTATCTTGTTCTCAGAGGAAAGGAAGATTCAGAAGTAGAAGGTAATTACTTCTTAGATAAGATGTTAGGAGCTAGGATTAAACTTATTACTGCCGAGGAATATAAGAATAGCAGAATGGAGATTATGGAGGAAATTAGAAATGAACTAGCAAAAGAAGGATATAAAGCATATATACTCCCCGAGGGAGCATCTAATGGAATTGGATCATTAGGATATTGTAAGGCTATGAAAGAAATATTAGATCAGGAAAAAGAACTTGGTATTAAATTTGATGCAATAGTTACTGCCGTAGGGTCGGGAGGAACTTATGCAGGATTATATTATGAGAACCATATTAAAAATACTGATGCAACAATTTATGGAGTAAATGTATGCGATGATGACGAATATTTTAAAAATATTGTATTAGGATTACTGAAAGAAATATCTAAGTATACAGGTGAAGAAATTTATGTAAATAAAGAAGATATAAATATTTTAGATGGATATGTGGGCAAGGGATACGCCTTGAGTGAGCCTCAAGAAATAGAATTTATTCATAAACTAGCTAAACAAGAAGGGGTAATACTAGATCCAGTATATACTGGTAAGGCTATGTATGGATTAGTTGAAGAAATTAAAAGGGGAACATTCGATAAACATAAAAACATATTATTTATTCATACCGGTGGAATATTTGGTTGGAATAATTTCGCTAGGAATCTAGTAGGAAATTAATTGATTTTAAATAATGTAAAGGAGATAAATCAAAATGAAAACCCTAATACCAACGAAAAATGAGCATTTTAAAATCAGGTTTGCAGAAGAAAAAGATGTAAAACTCATTTTACATTTTATTAAAGAACTAGCAGATTATGAAAAACTGTTACATGAAGTAGTTGCCACGGAAGAAATACTTATGGATTCATTATTTATTAGGAAATCAGCTGAAGTTATTATTGGAGAGCATGATGGAGAACCTGTAGGATTTGCCTTGTTTTTTCATAATTTTTCTACTTTCCTAGGCAGGCCAGGGATTTATTTAGAGGACTTATATGTGAGACCTGAAATGAGAGGGAAAGGTTACGGAAAAATATTCTTATCTTTTTTAGCAAAACTGGCTATAGAAAGGAATTGTGGAAGATTTGAGTGGTGGTGTATAGATTGGAATGAGCCTTCCATTAATTTCTACAAGAGTATAGGTGCAGTTCCTATGGATGAATGGACAGTATATCGTGTACACAATCAGGCACTTATTGATTTAGCAAATGAATTTTAAATTTAAAAATAAAAAAATCCAAAAATTCCCAGGTGGCACTTGAGCATATGGGAATTTTTCAATATATAGCCTAATAAACTAAATAAATATCTACATATGTGAATTATATAGTGGGTAAATTAATAAAGATAATAGTTTATTAAATTATAAAATAATTTTTCGCAAGGAGGCAAAAATGGATATACTAACTAGAAAGAAGTTTGAAGAATTAATAAATTCAGAAGAAGAATGGTGTATATCAATCTATATGCCTACCTGTCGTATGGGACCGGATATCAAACAAAACCCAATACGATATAAACAGTGCATTAGAGAAGCAGAAGATAAATTATTTAATATGGGTTTAAGTAAATCAGAAGTTGGAAGCATCTTATTATCAGCTAGTGATTTGATTGATGAAACAACATTTTGGCAAAACCAGACAGAAGGTTTAGCGATATTTATAACTCCAGAGGAAATGAATTATTATCACCTTCCATTTGAAGTTAAAGAGCAAGTGGTAATTTCAGATAAATTTTATACTAAACCACTTCTACCGCTCTTTACAGCAGATGGTCAATTTTATATATTAGCTTTAAGTAAAAATGAAGTTAGGTTATTTAAAGCTTCTAGGCAAACAGTTAATGAAATAGTAATGGAGGATGCACCTCGAAGTATGGAGGACATGAAAATAGATGATGACCCAAGGACTAAACTGCAAATTCGTACTGCAAATCCAGTAAGTAGTTCTTCGCTTGGATATAATACGGCAAGCCAAGGGCAAGCTGTTGAAAATGATTTTGAAAAGAATGAACTTACTAGATATTTCCGTGCAATTGATGAGTCTTTAAATAAATTGCATAAAGGAGAAGAAATACCTCTAGTTCTTGCTGGAGTAGAATATCTAATTCCCGTATATAAGGAAATCAGTAGATATCCAAATATATTGGATGAATTTATTAAAGGTAATCCTGAGATATTATATGGGAATGATTTGCAAAAAATGGCGTGGGAAATTATGGAGCCTAAATTTTTAAAGGTACAAGAATTAGCAGAATCTAAATATAATCAGTTTTCAGGTCAACGAAATGGATTGTCCTCAAATTCCTTAAAGAAAATATTATCACAAGCTTATAATGGTCAAATCGAAACATTATTTATTGCTAATGGAGCTCATCAATGGGGCCAATTTAATCCAGACATTAATAAGATAGATTTCTATGAAGACGAAAAGGTCGGAAATGAAGATCTCATGGAGCGTGCAGCTACTCTTACTATATCAAGAGGTGGAACAGTATATGTGGTAGATCCAGATAAGGTTCCAGACGGTGGCACTGTAGCGGCAGTATTAAGATATTAAATAGAAAATCCGAATAAAGATTCTTTATTCGGATTTTCTATTTAATTTTAAAATCTTTATTAATATTTTCTATCAATGCACCTTCACTTATAGATGAAATTAATTGGACTTACCTAAGTATTGAATATAGACTATATTATGTACTTTGTTAATTTTAATACATAAAGGAGGATTATATGAAAAGAAAAATTAGTTTGTTATTGATTGTATCACTTTTTATCGTGTCTTTAATAGGATGTACAAAAGATGAGTCTGCTTTAATATCTAATAACAATGAATTTAGAGCGGAGATGACATTTAATGGTTCATCAACTTTAGCACCTGTAATATCAGCTATAGCGACAGATTTCATTGAAGGTAATACTACTTGGGACAAAGTAGATCCTAGTTTTCCAGAGAAAAATATATCAATATATGTATCAGCAGGAGGCTCTGGTGCAGGGGTTAAATCAGTCATAGAAGGTACTAGTGATTTTGGTATGTTAGCTAGGGGTGTGAAGGATGAAGAAAAAGAAAAGATAGGCGATATGAAAGAATTTGTTTTAGGAATAGATGCTTTAACTATCTCTATAAATCCAGAAAATCCATTGTTAAAATTGAAAGATGGTTTAAGCACTGAAGAAATTATGAAGATATTTTCAGGAGAATATAAATATTGGGATGATTTAGATAATAGTCTTGAACATAAAGAGATAGTAGTTGTTATTAGAGATTTAGGCGGTGGAGCACATGAAGTATTCCAAAAGAGTATAATGGGAGATGTGCAAGTAAGAGAAGACGCTATTCAATCTCCTTCAATGGGTGCTTTAGTTACAAAAATTATCGAAAATAAAGATGCAATAGGTTATGCTTCTTTTGGTATGGTAAATCAAAATATAGGAAAACTTATACCTTTAAAGGTTGATGGAATAGAGCCAACAGAAGAAAATATAGTAAATGAATCATATAAGGTATCAAGGCCCCTTATTGTAGTTAAAAAAGGAGAATTGACACCTGAGCAAAAGGTATTTATGGATTTTGTTTTGTCAGATAAAGGTTCAGAGATTATTGAAAAAATGGGATTTGTACCAGCAAACTAAAATCAGGGGCTTTAGCCTCTTATTTTTTTGAGGTGATTATAGTGAAAGAGTTAGAAAATAAAATTTTTAAATCCATAGTATGTTTTTTTACTATATTGTCTTTATTTATACTATCTTTCATAATATTTTTTATTTTGAAGGAAAGTATTGTGTTCTTTAAAGAAGTTTCTATATTAGAATTTATTTTTGGTAAAAGGTGGAACCCTCTTAATTCTCCAGATAAATTATCAATATATCCTACTATACTAGGGACCATATATGTATCAATAGTAGGAATTGTTATTGCATTACCTATAGGTGTAGGGAGTGCTGTTGTTTTATCAAGTTATACCAATAGTAAAATTAAAAAAATAATTAGGACTTTAATAGATATATTAGCTGGTATACCTTCTGTTATCCATGGATTTATTGGATTATTGGTTGTTATAAAGTTTTTTGAAACAAAGTTTTTATTCGCTGCAGGGGAATCTGTATTAGCAGGTGGTATAATACTTTCTATTATGATGTTACCATTTATCATTTCAACATGTGAGGAGTCTATGGAAAAGATTTATAATGGATACTCTACATATTCAAATGCATTAGGAACCTCTAAATCCTATATGATTCGAAAAGTAATTCTACCTAATAGTAAGAGGAGCATATTAGCTTCTACGGTATTAGCTTTAAGTAGAGGTATGGGAGAAACCATGGCTGTAATGATGGTAATAGGTAATGCTCCTATAATGCCTAAATTATTAGGGAAATGTCAAACAATTCCCTCTTTAATTGCACTTGAGATGGGGATGGCTGAGGTTGGTAGCCTCCATTATCATGGGCTTTATGCTGCTGGATTTGTACTTATGATGATTCTACTTATTATAAATATTCTTCTATATATAATAAAAAGAAAAATAATATAAAATAAGGATTGGGATGTTATGAAGGAAAAAGTTAAAGATAATATATTTAAGTTATGGATTACAATAAGTACTATTATTGTAGTTGGAGTTACTATATTTATTTTGGGATATATTTTAAAAAAGGGATTGAGTTCTATTGATTTGGAATTTATTTTCAGTAATCCAAAGGGTATACCTCTAGGATCAGAAGGTGGAATATTTCCAGCTATTGTTGGAAGCTTATTATTAATGCTGTTATCTTGTATTTTTGCATCTTTTTTAGCTATGGCAACAGCAATTTACACAGTTTTTTATTGTAATAACAAATGTATAAGTGATATCATCCATTTAATAATACAATGTATGGCTGGTATTCCTTCTATTATTTTAGGAATGTTTGGTTATACATTATTAATCTTGTATTTTAAAATTGATAGATCTCTATTAACGGCAAGTATAACATTGGGAATTATGATATTTCCATATATTGAGGTTAGAATTGAAAAAATAATGAGAGAGGTAGATTCCAATATTATTGGTACATCATATGCTTTGGGAGTATCTAAATTTTATACTATATTTAAATTGATATTGCCAATGTGTATAGAAGACATTACTTCAGCCATTCTCTTAGGCGGAGGATTCGCTATGGGAGCTGCTGCACCAATAATATTAACAGGGGCTGTAATATTTGCGTCAATACCTAAATCCATATTTTCTCCAGTTATGGCACTTCCTTTTCATCTTTATATATTAACGGGAGAAGGAATATCACTAGAAAAGGCATATGGTACTGCTGCCATACTTATTATACTATTGCTTATAATTAATATTTCATCATTGATTTTAAATAGAAATAGAAGGGGGATAGATAAATGGAAGTAATAAAGGTGAATGATTTAAATGTTAGTTATGATAATAAATTGATATTAAAAGATTTGTCTATGTCCTTTATGAAAAATAAGATAACTGCAATTATTGGACCTTCAGGTTGCGGAAAGTCCACATTTCTTACGACTCTAAATTTGATGCTGGAGGAACAAGGTGGTAGATATAGTGGAAAAATCTTTTTTAAAGATAAAGATATTCAAGAATATAATAAAAATGACGTAAGGAAAATGATTGGTATGGTATTTCAAAAACCTACACCTTTTCCTTTGTCTATATACAAGAATATGATTTATGCACCTATATATTATGGAATAAAAGATAAAAGTCAACTACAAAAAATAGTAGAATATAATCTAAAAATAGTAGGGCTTTTTGAAGAAATAAACAATGAATTAAATATGTCGGCGATGAAGTTATCAGGTGGACAACAACAAAGACTTTCCATAGCAAGAGCATTAACTGTGGAACCAGAGGTATTGCTTTTAGATGAGCCATGTTCAGCATTAGATATAAAAAATACAGCTATTATAGAGGAAATGTTACTGAAACTTTCCAAGGAATATACGGTAATAATAGTGACTCATAATTTGTCTCAAGCTAGAAGAATATCAGATTATACAGCATTTATTTTAAATGGAGGATTAATAGAATATGGAAAAACTGAGGAAGTGTTTTCTAATCCAAAGGATAATAGAACAAGAGAATATTTAGAAGGAATATATGGATAGACTTATGTGGAGGGATGAATTTGTTAATATACGAAATACCAGGTAGAGATAACATTCAAATCGAAAATATTGTATTTGACTATAATGGTACTATAGCAGTGGATGGGAAATTAGTTATCGGTGTAAAAGAGTTAATAAATAAATTAGCAGAATATGCAAAAATATATATATTAACGGCTGATACTTATGGAACTGTAGAAAAAGAATGTATGGGTATCAATGGAAAGGTCTTAACTTTTCCCAAAGAAAATGCAGGGAGATCAAAAAAGGATATAGTAAAAGATTTAGGTGGATATATGACTGCATGCTTAGGAAACGGATTTAATGATGTTTTAATGTTTGAAGAATCTGCTTTATCCATAGCTATAATAGAAGGGGAAGGTACATCGGGGAAATTATTATCTAAGGCCGATATAGTAGCTAGGTCTGCTTTAGAAGGATTAGAAATATTACTTAATAAAAATATGATAAAAGCCACTTTGAGAAATTGACAACTTTTAAGATTTTTAGGTATTATGTCCGAATATATGAAGTTAGAAATGAAGATAATAATCTGGAATGTAATTATTATGGAAGGAAGACATACATGATACGACAAGGATTAATACCAACGCTATTAGGAACTGCAGTTACTGGAGTTGGTTTAGTAGCAGTACAAGGAAGAAGAACTAAGGATATAGCACCTATGATTGCTGCTGGGGTTGTGGGCTTTGGATTAGCTCATATAGTATTAGGAAGCATAGACCTGATTCAAGGAAGACAGATATAGCAAGGGTAAAGTGATCTGAACCCTTTAATCCGGACTTTTGGATAATATTAATTATGCGGCTTGTTG
>NZ_CABSQO010000038.1:0-34870 GCF_902479755.1 uncultured Tissierella sp.
GGAAGAGATAAAGAAAATAGTTTCCGACAATTCATCTAATGAAATCCCGACTGAGTTAAAACTATGGGATGGAGAAGTTGTAAATGTAGTAGGACCATTAGAAAAGAATATATCCTTATTAGAAGTTCTGTACCCTGTAACATTTACTCTATCAATTGTAATAGCAGGTATATTAGTTTTTATAATGGTACTACGACGTACAACAGATGTAGCGATTTTACGAATATTAGGTGTAAAGGAAAAAGAAGTGAGATGGAATTTATTTAGGGAAAATCTTATATTGGTACTAATTGGTATTTCTTTAGCATGTATAACAGTATTTGCTATATCCATAAAATCCTATCCAATAGACATGACGAAATATATAATAGTATCAGGTGGATATCTGTTAGGATCTACAGCAGGGCTAGCACTAGGTATAGGAAAGGTAACCAATAAAAAGCCACTAGAAATGCTTCAGGTAAAGGAATAGATATAAGGGGGAAATCAATATGGCAAAGTTAGAACTGGAAAATATTTTTTATAGATATAAAGGTGCAGATAAAGACGTACTGAGGGATATAAATTGTACCTTTGAAGGAGGAAAATTAAATGCAATTGTAGGACCTTCTGGCAGTGGGAAAACTACTTTGCTTTCCATAATGGCAGGACTAGACGAACCGACTCAAGGGAAGATTTCCATAGATGGAAATGATTTAAAGGATATGGATTTAGATGAATACAGGAGAGATAATGTTTCAATGATATTTCAAGCATTTCAGTTATTCCCTTTGCTTACTGCTTTGGAAAACGTAAGTTTTCCTATGGAATACAAGGGAATACCTAAAGAAGAGGCAAGAGAAAAGGGAAAAATGGTGTTGGATTCCTTGGGGATAGATGGAGATAAACTATCTCGCTATCCTTCCAATCTATCAGGAGGAGAACAGCAAAGAGTAGCCATAGGAAGGACATTAGCCACAGGAGCAAAAGTAATCCTTGCCGATGAGCCTACGGGAAATCTAGATGATGAAAACAGTGAACGAATCATAGATATACTGAAACAACTAGCTCATCAACAGGATTTCTGCATAATCATAGTAACTCATGATATGGAAATCGCAGAAGAATCGGATCATGTATGGAGAATTAAGGATGGAACTATTGAGATGATAAAATAAAGACTTAGGAGAGAGTATCTATGCAAGTCTTTCTCCTAATATAATAAGCGAGGTTTTATTATGTTTAAAGATTTTAGGAATAAATATAAAGATAATATAAAGGACTTTGTACAGGTATTCTCTTGGTGCATCAGTCTTTCTTGGAAAGTTTCCCCGATATACACCTTGTTGAGAGTCTCCTCGGAACTATTTAATCCTATATTAAATATAGTAGGTGCTTTTGTTTCAAAACAGATAATCAACTATATATCTGGATATACAGGGGGCTATCATAGCAGATACATATATAATCTTTTGATTTTAATGGCATTAATAGCATTGGTAAAAGTAATTATGATAAAGGTTCAAATATATACTAGAATGGTTCATTCAGAGGAATTGGACCAGTGGATGGTAAGAAATATGATGGATTTTTCTTTTGATGTAGATTTGGCTTATTTTGATGACCCCAATTATCAAGATAAGATTACATCAGCTATGAGGGACGGATCAATTCTTATTCAAGCCTTAGGGTCAAGTATTTCAGCTATATCTGCTGCTATATCATTTTTAATAGCCTTTGTAATTCTCTCAAAAGAAAATATATTTTATTCCCTATTAATGATAGCAGTTGCGATACCATCTGGAGCAGCCCTAAAATATTATACGGAATCTCTTTACGACTTAAGTTTAGACCAAATAGCAAATAGAAGAAAGCTATCTTATATTCAAAATATTGCTTTTGATAGAAGATTTAGCCAAGATATGAGGCTTTTTCAATCCAGCAAAATGCTTAAGGATTCTTATGATAAGCTATGGGGCAGACTATTTATTCAGCGTAAGAAAATTTTAAAAGAAAGATCGAGAGTAACACTTATCTTAGATTTTTTACCTGAGATAGTCTTGGTTATCGTTAGCGGACATATTATTTTCAATATATTAGATGGAAAATTATTAATAGGAGATTATGTATTTTTAAGCGGATTATTAGGACAACTATGGTATTCTACATCAGGGTTTATAGCCTCTACTATGGAAATAGTTGAAAATAAGCTGAGGATGAATAATTATCAGTCCTTATTCAAATACATCAACAGGATTCAGGATGAAGGCGAATTGGAGTTAAATAAAGTAGAGAGTATTGCTTTTGAAAATGTTAGTTTTATATATCCTCTTAGTGAAAAGTATGCCCTAAAAGATATTAGCTTCTATATTGATGCTCCAGAGCATGTAGCTTTTGTAGGATTAAATGGTTCTGGAAAATCAACTCTTATAAAATTATTATTAAGATTTTATGAGCCGACTTCCGGGATGATTAAGATTAATGGTATAGATATAAGCTTATATTCTATTGGCTCTCTGAGAAAAGCTTTCAGTGTTTACTTTCAGGATATGAATAACTTTGCTTTTAGTATTAGAGAAAACTTTCATTTAACAAATCCAAATGAAATAAATAAAGATGATAAGATAATAGAAGCATTGGATAAATCAGATTTTATGGAGATATTAAGCTTAAACGATGCTGGATTAGATGCATATATATCAAAATTCTTTACTTCAGAGGGTTTAATTTTATCGGGAGGACAAACACAGAAACTAGCATTAGCTAGGGTGTTATATAGAAAAGATACTATTCTCATTTTAGATGAGGTATCTTCCAATTTAGACCCTAAAGCAGAGCATGAAATTTTTAATAAGCTACAGGAGATGACTAGGGGCAGATTAACTTTATTTACATCCCATAGACTTTCTAATTTATCTCTGGCTGATAGGGTTATAGTATTGGAAAAAGGTGAAATTATAGAGGATGGTAAACCAGAAAAACTATTAAAGGATAATAAACGATATGCTGAACTCTTTAGATACCAGCAAAAGAAATATATGGTAAAAGCCGAGGGATAGATTATGAAAATAGCTGTAATAGATGAAGGTGTAATATCGGAATTAAAGGATGAATTAAATATAATAGAGGACTTGATTGTAAATGACAAGAACTTGGTGGTAAATAGGTCAGATGATATTCCAGCGATAACAGACCATGGTTTTAATGTATGCAAAATTATAAATTTATATGCTCCGGAAGCGGAGCTGGTGAGTATAAGAATATTTACTACATTAGAGATGAAGACAAGTATTGAGGCTTTGATGGCTGCCTTTGAATACTGTTTAGATAAGAGAATCCCGATTATACACTTAAGTGGAGGTACGGTAAATCTTTCTGATGATTATCGTTTAAAAAATATAATTAAAAAGATTATAAATAATAATCAGATAATCGTGGCAGCTCATAGTAATAATAAAGGTCTTTCTTTCCCAGCTGCTTATTTAGGTGTTTTTTCTGCTAGAGCTGATGAACTGTATAATTCTTATAATAATGTTAGAGATAGATGGGGATATAGCTTTTTGATGCCCTCTAAGCATAGAATAAATATAAACAAAAATTTCAATTATGTTACCCAAATAGCCAACAGCTATGCAGCACCAGCCTTAACAGCAAATATACATAATATTATCAAATCTAATAACAGTAGTAAGTCAGCAACAATATTAAATGAATTAGGTGTGACTAATAATATGTTTTTATGTGAACATCCAATTTTTTTTGATAAGGTTACTATAATTAATCTAGATAGGAAAGTAATTCTAGAAGAAGCTCTACCCTTTGAGGTTATAAATATATATAATGATATAATATTTGAAGCAGATGGTGATGATTATGTATTTATCCCTCATAACGATAAAGAGGTTAATGTTAAAAAGCTCAGAGGATTTTTAAATGCACTTCCTGTTAATGATAATATAATTCGTGTACTTTACTTAGGCATAATGGATAGTGATATTGAGTCAATAATGAAATGTTATCCATTTGAATTTTGGTTGTTGCCAGCTGATGATACTTATCCAATTTGTGCTTCTAATATTGTATTAACTAATTGTGCTACTATATATTTTCAAGGAAACAAAGAAGTTGTGTACTATATCATGACTCGATTAAGAGATGCTTTCCTAGATGATGGGTTTAATTGTTTTGCTATTTCAGATTATTTAGAAGCTACTTTATATGGCATGTACTACTTTAAAGATTTAATTAACTCTATTAGAAGGCAGCAGTTAGAATATGTTCTTGAACCAGATGTTGAATTAGTATATGCCAAATCTGAATCTTGCAGAGAAATAGAGGATTCAATGTTAATTGAAGTTATGGAAGAATGTGATAAGATAAAGTTGTCAATTAGTGTTGGAAATACCAAAGAAGAAGTAGATATATGCGGTCAAGAAGATATTAAAAAGTTGTTTGCTAAAATTATAAATATGGGATAAAATTTTAGATACGAGAATATAGAATATGGCAACTAATATAATACAACATATTACAAGGGGGAAGATGAAAACGTTATATGCTAAAATAATCAAAAAAGCTGTTTATATTTTCTTTATTGCCTTTGTTCTGATATATACTATTCCATTTCCAATTAATAAGGAGCTTGATGCCGTGGAAATAAAACTGGATGATCCCTCCTATCTAGAAACACATAAGATTTATATTTCAGGAAAATATAGATTTAATCTATTTACAGACAATACTTTTCAAGGTCAAATTTCTGTTCCTGAATATGAATTAACCTCTAATGAAATGGAAAGGCTACAATTTATAAAAGGAATAGATCATGAATCGCCATTAGTATATACTTACAAAGAGGGTGTTGGTACTGATGGACGTCCAATCACAAAATACTATCATTTTGGAAAGATTGTGTCTAGGCCACTTTTGTATAGAACGGTGATAGTGCTATATGAACAGTATGAAGGTAAAGATGGTGACTATGGTGGACATTTCAACAGTAATATAGGCCATTGTATTGTTCCATTTGTAAGTGATCGTGAAGAAGCCTTAAAGATATTGGAGAAATATGATATACTCCCATCTAAATAGTAATAAACAAAATCCCCTGCAAAGATCCTTTATAAAGAGTCCTTGCAGGGGATTTCTTATTCCCAGTCCTTACAAACATCTATCCATTTACAGCTTTTAGATATTCTTTCCAATTCATCTAAATTAAGTTCAATAGCAGAATTGCTGCTGCCACAGGCAGGAAACATCGTAGCAAATCTTCTCATAGAATCATCTAGATATACTTTTATATTGCTAGGCAGAGCAAAGGGACATACACCTCCGACCTCATGACCTGTAAAGCTTACGGTATCCTCTGGAGATAACATTTTGGGCTTAAAATTAAATTCACTTTTAAACTTTTTGTTGTCAACCTTTGCGTCTCCTGCAACTACTACAATCATGGCTCCATCTCCATCATAGAAGGATAGAGATTTTGCGATTCTTGCTTCTTCAGTACCCAAAGCAATTGCTGCCAATTGAACTGTAGCAGTTGATTGTTCCATTTCAAGAACATCTTTATCCTTATTGAATTGCTTTAAATATTCTTTTACTTTTTCTATAGACATTTTTCCATTACTCCTCTAAATTATTAAGTATTTCAACCATAATACAGCAAATCCTAAAAAAAATCAAGTTTAAGTAAAAATAAAAGACTCCATATGTCCAAATAAAAAAGGATGGTTCTTCTGCACTATAGAAGAATCATCCGCTCGTGTCATATATCTATAATTTACATAATTCAGATGCTATTTGTGCTCCTAGCTTTACATTGTTATATACCAATTGAATATTTGCTGTAAGACTTTTGCCTTCTGTTAGTTTCTGAATTTTATCAAGTAAATAAGGGGTTGTTTCCTTTCCTTTGATACTAAATTTTTCTGCTTCTACAATTGCATCATTTATAGCATTATTTATATATGAGTAATCCATAGCATATTCTATAGGAATAGGGTTGGCAATTACCATAGAGCCTTTCATATTTAAATCTTCCTTTGCCTTTAAGGCTCTTGCAATTTCATAGGGAGTATCCATTCTATAATTTACTTTAAATCCACTTTCTCTAGTATAAAATGCAGGGAGCTCATCTGTTTGATAGCCAATAACGGGAACACCTTTGGTTTCTAGATATTCCATAGTTAAACCAAGGTCCAAAATGGATTTTGCTCCAGCACATACAACGGCTACGTCAGTATTAGAAAGTTCCTCGAGGTCAGCAGAAATATCCATAGTTGTCTCTGCACCTCGATGGACTCCGCCAATTCCACCTGTAGCAAAAACTTTTATTCCGGCAAGAGAAGCGATTATCATTGTAGCGGCAACAGTTGTGGCACCATCTTCTTTCCTTGAAACAAGAATAGGAATATCCCTTCTGCTGGCTTTTGTCACGTTAAGTCCCTTTTTACCAAGATGGTCAATTTCCTCATGAGTAATACCTACAGTAAGCTTTCCACCTATTATAGCAATAGTTGCAGGGATAGCTCCATTTTCCCTAACTATCTTTTCAACTGTTAAAGCGGTTTCTACATTTTGAGGGTAAGGCA
The DNA here is from genome assembly GCF_902479755.1 of uncultured Tissierella sp. Classification (NCBI taxonomy): domain Bacteria; kingdom Bacillati; phylum Bacillota; class Tissierellia; order Tissierellales; family Tissierellaceae; genus Tissierella; species uncultured Tissierella sp. Next base: position 6,573 of record NZ_CABSQO010000038.1, read on the forward strand.
TGCCATGGGATATAATAGTAGATTCTAATGCTACTACAGGTCTATTTTCATCAATAGCCTTTTGTACTTCAGGATTTATTACTAAAATATCTTTTAAATTCATCATATTACCTCCAATTATTTTCCATTATATTTTCAATATTTTGTGCTGATATATCTTTTGATACTGTTTGATTTGATCTTACACAAATATAAGATGCGGCTAGGCCGGCTTTAGCTGATTTTTCTAAATCAAAATCCTTTAAATACGCCCAAGCAACAGCAGCTATATAACTATCACCTGCTCCAGTAGTATTGATTATTTCAGTTGGTATAGGTAAGATACTGCCTTTAATAGTCCCATCAGTATAGTATACACCCCTAGCACCTAAAGACACAAACAGTCTTTTAATACCTTTTTTAAGGATAATACTAGTTGCCTTTTCTAAATCTTCTGCGGTGATAATTTTCATATTAGAAAGAATTTCTGCTTCTATAATATTAGGTTTTAAGGTATGAACGTTACGAATAGAATCTTTGATTTTTTCAGTCTTTTTAGTAGAAACGGTATCAAGAAATATAGGAACTTTAGAATTATCCATTAGATATTCCAATGACTCTTCAGGGATGTTAGTGTCTACTACACATGCTGCTCCGCCATTGATTATTTCAAGCTTTTTTTCTAAATAACTGGGAGTTATATATTTGTAAATCTCCATATCAGAAATGGCTACTTGCATTTCACCTAATTCATTATTAATACAAATATAAGTAGAAGTTCGTTCATTAGGCATAATCTGAGAATGTTCTAAGCTAATATTAAGTTCCTTACAGCTATCTTCTATTTCACGAGAATAACTATCATTTCCTAATACAGTTATAAATTCTATATTAATTCCTAATCTACTAAGGTTTTCAGCAATATTTCTAGCAACTCCACCTAATGTCAATGTTGTTCTACCTGGATTGGAATCATTGGGGTTTAAATCATAATAGGGTGTACCTATAATATCAATATTGGCACCACCAATAACAGACACATATTGTCTTTCCATCTATTTACCTACCTCCTGAATACCATAATATATCTTTATAGTAAACTTAGTATCTAAGATTGTCAACGGCTTACAAATGGATTTATGGGAAAAAATAAAGAAGTAAAATTGGATTTTCTGAAATAAGAACTAAAATCAAAATAAAATCCAATTCTTCAGAAGAAGAATTCGATTTTATAGATAGAACCTGCCCAGTTCAAGACACTATGACAAATTCACCTACTATGAAAACTGAGTTTGTTGCAGAGAAATAAGAGTTAGATAAATGGTATAAAATATAAGGTGGAGTATACTGATAAGCTCCACCTTTATCTATTCTAATATTTAAAACAATATATGCATAAACAATGCAGTTATAGGTATAGCTATAATAGTTCTTTCAAAGAAACATATGATTAATTCACTTAATTTTACTGGCAATTTTGCTGCCATCATTACAACTATAGTTTCAGAGAAGAAAATAATTTGGACTATTGAAATAGTTGTGACTACATATCTAGCACCGATATCTAACAACTCTACTTTATCAGCAATTAATAATACTGGTAAAAACATTTCAGCGATTCCTACTGGGAGAGAAGGTGCTATTTCAACGGCATTAGGTACTTGAAACAACTTAAGTAGTGGAACAAATAGAGCTCCAAGCCAATTAAAAAAAGGAGTATATTCAGCAACAATTAGTCCTAAAATTCCCATGGAAGCTAATAAGGTCAACACCTTAGGAAATACAATATATCCGTCAATTAAACTAGATTTTATTTCACTGAAAATATTATTAGCAGTATAAGATTTTTTTATAGCCCTATCCAATCCTGTTTTAATAATTCCTTTTCCCTTATTTTTTTGAGTTTTAATATCGTCTTTCGTTTGAACTTTACCATTATAGTAAATATCTTTTTTTCTACATAAAGGTGGTATCCTTGCCATTATTGCACTAATCAATAGAGTGATGAATAATGCTATAAAATACACTTTTAAGAAATGATCAGCTAAACCTGCCGTTTTAATTACCATATAAGCAAATCCTACACTTACTGCACTAAATCCTGTGGCAACGAGGACAGCTTCTTTCTCTGTATAGACTCCTGTATGATATAATTTATTTGTAATCAAAACTCCTACTGAGGAGGAACTAACAAAAGATGCTATAGCATTTACTGCTGCTCTTCCAGGAACTTTAAAAATAGGTCTCATCAGAGGTTCCATCAATGACCCAACAAAATCTATTACTCCATAATTTAATAGAAAAGGCATAAAGAAACAGCCAACTGGGATTATCCAAGCTACACCCATTACTATTGCTGGGACAACAGTTCCGCCGGTGCTAGCTCCTACTATCCATTCTGGACCTGTAAACCCAGAAACTGTTGCATCCAGAGTATATAATAAGGTAAAGAAACCACCTAGTAAATACATGAAGGGATGAAACACAGAATCTTCACCAAAATAGTTACCTAACATAGTATCTTTTTTAGCAAAAAATTTTCCATATACGCTTAAAACTCCAGTAAATACTATAACTAAGGTTATTAACCATAGTCCAAAATTTCCTAAAGCCTTTATAAAGAAATTGTAGATAAAACCAAAAGGAACATCTGCCGTTCCATTTATGGTTAAAGGTATAAAGAATACGAATATGGCAATTGCAGTAAAAAAAACAGATTTTATCAAACCTATTTGGCTGCTTTTTTTGTTTAAGGATAAAGAGTCTAGAACTGTAACATCATTTAAATCTAGATTTAATTTTTTTAGTTCTTCTAAATTATCTCCCCTAATCAAAGTATCGGACATATATAAATCCTCCAGTCTTTGGTTTATTTTTATCTTATTATCTACTATTTTTTTTCTTTAGAGCAAGGATTGATAAAAACTCAAAAGCAATATTAGCAGCCATATATGATGTAATCTCTCCAAAATCATATGGTGGTGCAACTTCAACAATATCAAAACCTACAAAGTTTAATTCCTTAATTCCTCTAATTAAATTTAAAGTTTCAAGGGAAGTGAATCCTGCTACTTCTGGTGTTCCTGTACCAGGAGCATAGGCTGGGTCTACAAAATCAATATCAAAGGTAAGAAAAGCTTTTTTATCTCCTACCCTTTCTTTAATTTGTTTTAATAGCTCTTCAAAGCCCATTTCTCTGATTTTGTGAGCTGGGATTAGCTTTAGACCTAGTTCAGCAGCCATTTTATGTTCATTAGGGTCATATAAGGAGCCTCTCATACCAATTTGGATAGAATGTGAAGGATCTATTAAGCCTTCTTCAATAGCTCTTCTAAAAGGAGTTCCATGATTGTATTTTTCACCAAATACTTCTTCATTAATATCCGCATGGGAATCAAAATGAACCAATGCTACTGGACCATGTTTTTTGGCAATTGCTCTTAATTCAGCAAGGGTTATTGAGTGATCTCCTCCTAAAGCTATTGGTGTAACATCTGCATTGACGATTTTAGTCATTTCCTTTTCGATTTTTTCATAGCTAGGTAGTATATAGCCTGGGACTATATTTATGTCCCCATAGTCTCCGCCCTTTAGCTCATCTAAGATATTGATTTCCATTATTACATTATTAGGCTTCATCATTACAGAAATGTTTCTGATTCCATTAGGACCAAATCTTGCACCTGTTCTAAAGGAACTTGCTGTGTCAAAAGGAATGCCCACAATAGCAAAGTCTAAACCTTCTAATTTATCAATTCTTGGCATCCTCATAAATGTACCCATATTAACAAATCTTGGTGAGGATGAAGCACTTGCTGGTTGGTTTGCATTAATATTTTCCATTTTTATACCTCCAAATAAATTTTATTTTTCGATATACTATATAGCAAGTCCTATGCCAAAAAACCAACCTGATAAATCAAGGGTTTACAACAAGAAAACTGAAAACAGGAGGAATAATTTCCTCTGCAAAATGCTTAAATGATTATAAAATAAGAGCCAGTCAATACCAATAATTTAAGGAGGAATAATTTCCTTGTGGGAAATCAGTCCTCCTTAAATTCTAGTTTGATATTTAGCCTTTTGAATTTCTTTCTTATGGTACTCCTATCTAAGTCTAGTATTTCACCCATTTCATAGGTGCTTTTGCATTGAGACATTATATCTAGGAGTAGTTTTCTTTCATATTCTGCAATAATATTTTTATAGCTGCTGATTTTATTTATATCAAAGTTTGAATAATCTCCTATAGAAACTAATTGGCAATCAATGATATCCTGTCTATTAATAATATCATCATTAGTTGTGACCACTAGTCTTTCAATAAGGTTTTCAATTTCTCGAATATTTCCAGACCAATTATAACTCAACAATATTTTCATAGCTTCTGGACTTATCTTTTTATTATAATTATATTTTTCATTAAACCTATTTAAGAAATTTAAAATGAGAGGGGGTATATCTTCTTTTCGCTCTCTTAGTGGAGGAATTGTTATGGGAACAACCTTGAGTCTATAATACAAATCTTCTCTAAAAGCTTTATTTTTTACCATATCTTGTAGATTTCTATTAGTAGCTGCAATAATTCTAATATCAATAGGAATAGTAGTTGTGCCTCCAACCTTAGTTAATTCTTTATTTTGTATTACATTTAATAATTTTACTTGTAAGTTAAGTGGTAACTCTCCTATCTCATCAAGAAATAAAGTTCCTTTATCTGCTAATTGAATTAATCCCACTTTTCCATCTTTATTTGCACCAGTGAAAGAGCCTTTTTCATAACCAAATAATTCTGATTCTAAAAGATTCTCGGGTATTGCACCACAATTAATTTTAATAAAAGGCTTATTATATCTAAGACTGTTGTTGTGTAAGAAGTAACTTAAAACTCCCTTACCAACACCAGACTCACCTTCAATAAGAACTGTTGAATCAACTTTAGCAACCCGAAGGGCTAGATCTATTATTTTATCCATCTTGTCACTATTATAGATGATATTGCTATTCTTTGCTTTATCCTTAGAGCTGATAATATCCAATTCCTGTTGATATTTTTTGTTGATTAATTTAGCTTCTTCGAGACCTCTTTTCAAATCCCTTAATTCAGTTATATCTCTAGAATTGATGACAATTCTATATAATTCTCCATTTTTAAATATTGGAGTTCCAGTTCCTATAACTTCTTTACCATTTACTTGTTGGAGCATGGAAATTTGTTTTTTTTCTTTAATTACAGCTAAAGCAACGGACTCTGAATATATACCTTCTGCTACTAATTCTTCCATATGTTTTCCTATTACATAATCAGCCTTTACACCATCAATTCTTTCACAGGATTTATTAAATCTTAAAGTTACTCCTTTTCCATCAGTAATATGTATTCCATCATTTGAGGCGTCGAGAATAGCATTAAATTCTTCCATTAAATCCTCATAAGCATTTTCGCAGTCTTTTATTCTATTATGTTTTACGGTAATAGGAAAAATATCTGTAAAGTTATTTTCATTCATAATTTTATCCTCCACAAAAGTTAAAAATCTTTCTAAGTTTTCATTTCTATTTTCTAATACTTATATTATATCATTTGAATTTATTTTATTTAACAAAATAGATTATATACTATTAATTCGGTATAGTATAATAATATACTTACTTTATTATACTAACTATGGTATAATATTAATAGGTGGTGAATGAAAATGGAAAAATATCATTTATGTCCAAAATTTGAAGATGCATTTGAATTGTTAGGAAAAAGATGGACTGGACTAATTATAAGAACATTATTAAATGGACAAAAACGTTTTACTGATATATCAGCAGCAATACCTAATATGAGCGCACGAATGCTCACAGAAAGATTTAAAGAACTAGAGCAAGAAGGCATAGTTATACGAAAGGTATATCCAGAAACCCCTGTAAGAATTGAATATGAGCTTACAGACAAAGGAAAGGAACTTAGCACAGCCATGGATGAAATACAAAAGTGGGCTGAAAAGTGGGGCTAATAACTAAATGAACTATCAAAAATCCTCTATTTTAATTAGAGGATTTTTTTATAACCCACAGGAAAGTTTTATCCCATTTTAATTGTAACTTTCAATAGAATGGATTTAGAAAAATGCTTCCTAAATTGATAATTCAATGGAAGTATTTTTTATTTAAAATATTTTTAAATTCTGCTTGACATATAAATTATCTTATGTAATAATATAATTAAATTAAGTAACTAAAAGTAACTAAGTAATAAATGAAAATAAAATATAAAAAAATAACTAAATAAAGGAGAGAAGATTATGTTAAGAAAGTTAGATAATAAAAACATGGGTAGATCTGATTTAGGCTGGCTAAAAAGTATTTTTCATTTTTCTTTTTCAAACTATTACAATAAGGATAATATGAACTTTGGAGTGTTAAGAGTATTAAATGATGATTTGGTTAAAACTAATACCGGATTTGAAATGCATCCTCATAAAGATATGGAGATAGTATCCTATGTAGTAGATGGAGAGCTTACACATGGAGATAGTATGGGGAATAAAAATACTATCACAAGAGGACATGTACAATATATGAGTGCAGGGACGGGAATCTATCATAGTGAACATAATTTAGGAGAAAATACTTCAAGGTTTTTACAAATATGGATAATTCCAAATGAAAAAGGACTTACGCCAAACTATGGTGATTATAGGTTTCAATGGGAAGATAGAAGGAATAAATGGCTTCAAATAGTATCAAGTACTGAAGGAAATGCACCTATAAAAATATATCAAGATGCAAATATACACGTACTAGAATTAGAAAAAAATAAAGAAATAGATTTTAAAGTTAGAGAAGGAAGACAGGCATATTTAGTACAGATAGAAGGGATTTCAGAGATAAATGAAATTGAATTAAAGGATAGAGATGCATTGGAAGTAGTAGAAGAAGATATACTAATAAAAGCAAGAGAAACATCTCATGTTTTGGTAATAGAAATGAAAAAAGGAAATTAAATGGAGGAATAGAAAATGACTATGAATTTTAATCAAGCAGTAGAAAAAAGAAGAACATATTATGGGATTAGTAAGGATAAAGTAGTATCTGACGAAAAGATTCAAGAAATTATAGAACATGCAGTAAAACATACACCATCAGCTTTTAACTCACAAACTGCGAGAGTAGTGTTGCTATTAGATAAACATCACACTAGATTATGGAATATAACTAAAGAAGCATTGAGAGAGATAGTAGCAGCTGATAAATTTTCTTCTACAGAAGAAAAGATTAACTCATTTAGCGCTGGATATGGTACAATTTTATTCTTTGAAGATACTAACATAGTAGAATATTTGCAAAGAGAATTTCCAACTTATAAAGATAATTTCCCTATCTGGTCACAGCAATCAAGTGGAATGCATCAATTTGTAATATGGACATCATTAGAAATAGAAGGATATGGAGCATCATTGCAACATTATAATGAACTTATTGAAGAAGATGTGAAAAAAGAGTGGAATATACCTAGCAGCTGGAAATTAATTGCTCAGATGCCATTTGGAAAACCAACTACTGAACCAGGAGAAAAAGAATATAGCTCTTTAGAGGAAAGAATTAAGATATTTAAATAATAATAAATACTCCTTTCTAGGAATAATCAAATAAGATTAAACTAGAAAGGAGTATTATTTTATCGTATAACCTTTCTTAAAAAGTCTTGAGTTCTCGGATGTTCTGGATTATTAAATATTTTATCAGGAGTACCTGTTTCTACAATTCTTCCATCATCCATAAAGATAACCCTATCTCCCACTTCCTTAGCAAATCCCATTTCATGAGTAACTACTATCATAGTCATCCCGTCCTTCGCTAAGGACTGCATTACATCCAATACCTCTCCAACCATTTCCGGATCTAGGGCAGAGGTTGGTTCGTCAAACAACATGAGATCTGGTGACATTGCCAATGCTCTTATAATGGCTATTCTTTGTTTTTGTCCTCCAGATAATTGATTTGGGTAATTATATGCCTTATCCTCTAAACCAATTCGTTTAAGCAAGCTCATGGCAATTTTTTCAGCTTCTTCACTAGCGATGTTTTTAACCTTTATAGGTGCTATGGTTATATTTTCTAAGACTGTAAGATGAGGAAATAGGTTAAATTGCTGGAAGACCATACCCATTTTTTCTCTTACCTTGTTTATATCTGTATTTTTATCAGTAATGGATTTGCCCTCGAACATTATATCTCCACTACTTGGATTTTCCAATAGATTTAGACATCTTAGAAAAGTGCTCTTTCCAGATCCACTAGGACCTATTATTACAACTACCTCACCTTTTTTTATATCTTCATCAATTCCTTTTAATACATCTAAATTACCAAATTTTTTATAAAGATTCTTTACTTTTATCACTAGCACCTAACCTCCTTTCCAAAATACCTAATAGCTTTGAAAGTGAGAATGTAATAATAAAATAAATAATACCTGCATATATTAAAGGAGCAAAAGGCCTATAAGTTATACCTCTTAAAGTGTCAGCATTATACATTAGATCTTGTACTCCAATAACAGATATTATTGCAGACTCTTTTATCAGAACAATAAATTCGTTACCTAATGCTGGCAATATATTCTTAAAAGCTTGCGGAATAATTATATATTTCATTGCCATACCTTGAGGCATACCTAAAGACCTTGATGCCTCCATTTGACCCTTGTCTATAGATTGAATCCCTGCTCTTATTATTTCTGCCACATAGGCTGCACTATTTAAAAATACAGCTATAGTCCCAAGAAATATTCTAGAAGATGGTAAAGGGATCAATTTTGGAAGTCCGTGATATACTAAAAATATTTGTAGTATTAAAGGAGTTCCTCTAACAATTTCTATATAGGATGTAGCAATCCCTTTTAAAAACTTATTGTTTGAAAGTTTCATCAAAGCTAATAATATTCCTACTAAGCTTCCAAAGATTACACCAAATAATGAAATAAGAAGGGTTGTGCCAGTACCCTTTAAAAAATAACTATAATATTCAACAAAAAATTCTATATCCATGGATACACCTCCTAAAGATTTAAGCTATATAAAAGATATGGGCAAAAGGAAATACCTGTTTCCTTTTGCCGATTATATTTTAAATTAATCTTGATCTGCTAATTCGGTTGCTTCTTGAATTAGCTTATCTATTGAGCCATCTTTTATTAGCTTGTCCAGTGTTCCATTAATAGATTCCAACAAATCTGATTTACCTTTATTGATTGCCACTGATACACCAGATTCTTCACCTAAAATAACTTCAGGCATATATAAGTTTGAGTTTTGAGCTATATAAGCTTCAGCTACTGGCTCAGCCAGTATTATACCATCTATTTTATTATTATTAAGTTCAAGTACTAAATCAGTAATTTTACTTAATCCTATTACTTCAGCATCAGTAAATTTCTCTACTGCAATTTCCTCTTGGGTTGTTGACTTTTGTACCCCTATTTTAAGACCTTTAAAGTCCTCTGGTCCTTTTAATTTAGCAGCATCTTCTTTTCTTACGATCATTCTCTGTTTACCTGCATAATATGGTATAGAAAAATCTACAACTTTAGCTCTCTCTGGTTTTGGTACCATACCAGCCACTATAAAATCAATATCATCAGTAACTAGTGATGCTAATAAACCATCAAATTTCATATCGACAATTTCAAGTTCTACTCCGATATCGGCTGCTATCTGTTTAGCAATTTCAATATCAAATCCTACTATTTCATCTTTACCATTAATTAACTTATGAAATTCATAAGGTGGATAATCTGCTGATGTACCTAGAACTATCTTGTCTTTTTCTTTTATTTCAGTAAGCTTACTTCCAGATGACTTATTGCATCCTACCATTCCAATCATCATACTTATAACAAGAATACCAATAATTATTTTTTTATACATTTTTATTCCTCCCAAAATTATATATTATAGTTATAATTTTGAGGAATGTCTGGTGTCTTCGGAATTCTTTCCAAGCTTAATTGTAATAGAATTCCAAGTGCTCTCGTAGGTGTCTGGACTTTTCAAGATTAAGGCCTCCTTTGCATAGTATAATAAATTTTAAAAACCATTATATTACAGAAAATATAAAGATGCAAGAAGTTTTTTAAAAAACTTCTTGCATCTTTTTTAAATCAGGAAATTTTTACTTATCAAAAATAGAAATCATTATAACTGCTAATAGTATTAATCCAATTCCAAAGATAGTCTTTAGTCCAAAACTTTCATTTAATATTAATATTCCTATAATAACACTGGTAATAGGTTCAAAAGTACTTAAAATAGATGTATTTTGAGGACCAACTATTTTGATTCCAATTTGAAAAAAATTTACGCCTAATCCTACTGATAAAGATAAGAATAGCGCCATCAGCCATCCTAAGGGTTTCATATTTATTGTAAATGTTCTAGTTATTATACTAAAGATTAGCATCATAATAGATGCAATTAAACATAGATAAAAAGTTAATTTCATTGTGTTCATTTGCTTTAGACCACTTTTATCTAAGTAGATAGTATAAAAGGCAAAAGTAATACTTGATGCAAAAGCAAGGAATATTCCAGCGAAATTAATATTTCCATTACCATCATAGAACATCAGGACTCCTAGCAAACAAAGTATAACTGCAATTATTTTTATGATACTTGGCTTTTCTTTAAAAAATAATATACAGCCAAGTATTACAAATACAGGATATATGAAATGGATTGTTGTTGCCATGCTAGAAGGGATGTAGTTATAGGATAAATATAATAATAATGCTGTTGCTCCATATCCTAATGTACCTACAAAGACTATTTTTTTAAACTCTTCTTTTGTAATTTTTAAAGTTTCCTTATCATTTCTCTTAATTAACAAGTATAAAAAAGGAAGTATCAATGAAAACCTATAAAATGTCAGACTTATTGCATTACCACCTGATTCATAAACAATTTTAGCCATTAGAGGCATACTTCCAAAAATAGTTGCAGAAATGATAACTGCTAATATACCTTTAGATTTGATACTCATAATCAATCCCCCATTATGTAATTCATCATAATTTCAGTATATAGAACTTTTATATTATAATCAATCAAATACTTGATATTAGCAAAAACTATTCTTTTGAAATACATATTATTTAACATTATGCAAGAAAAAAATAAAGACTTGCAAAAATGTACTTGATATTATTTTGAAACTATGCTAGAATTGTTTAAAATATTATTTAATACATTAAAGCAAGGAATTGGAAGGAAAAACCATATAATCGCCGTAAGTCAGTAAATAAACTAGATGAAGTAAGATGAGGCTAGACAAAAAAGAAAAAAGTTATTAGAAATCAGAGAATGCAGTAGTAAGAAAAATAAAATGTTGATTTTTTAAAAAAGAAATATAAAATAAGTAAACTTGCAAAAAAGAACATAACACAAATGAGGGGGAAGAAAAATGATTTACAGTGGCATCGATACTTTAAGACCAAATCTTTTTAAGGAAGCATTTCCTTATTCCGAAATACCAAAAGTAAAATTTAATAATATTCAATTACCAATGGATATTCCAGAAAATATATGGATTACTGATACTACCTTTAGAGATGGACAGCAATCCATGTCATCTATGACAGTAGAGCAAATGGTTAGAATCTATGATTATCTTCATGAGTTAGATAATGACTCAGGCATCATAAGACAAACTGAGTTTTTTTTATATTCTGATAAGGATAGAAAAGCCGTAGAAGAATGTATTAAAAGAGGATATGAGTTTCCACAGATTACTTCTTGGATTAGGGCTAATAAAGAGGATTTTAAATTAGTAAAAGAGATGGGAATTAAAGAAACAGGTATACTTATGTCTTGCTCTGATTATCACATATTTCATAAACTAAATATGACTAGAAGAGAAGCAATGCAGACTTATCTTTCTATTGCTGAGGCCGCTTTGGAAAATGAAATCACTCCAAGATGTCATTTTGAAGATATAACTCGTGCAGATTTCTTTGGATTTGTCGCTCCATTGGCGAAGAATTTAATGGGATTATCTGATAAGTATAAAATACCTGTAAAGATAAGGGCTTGTGATACTTTAGGGGTAGGAATTCCTCATGTTGGAGTAGAGTTACCTAGATCGGTACCTGCTCTTATTCATGGATTAAGATATTATTGTGATGTGCCTTCATCATCTATCGAGTGGCATGGACATAATGATTTTAATTCCGTAGTTGTAAATTCAACTACTTCTTGGTTATTTGGAGGCTCCTCTGTAAATTCTACATTATTTGGAATTGGTGAAAGAACTGGGAATTGTCCATTAGAAGCTATGGTATTTGAATATGCACAAATAAAGGGAACTACTAAGAATATGAATCTTAAAATAATTTCTGATATAGCTGATTATTTTGAGAGAGAATTGAACTATATTGTACCAGCTCGTACACCTTTTGTAGGTAGTGAATTTAATGTCACTAGGGCTGGAATTCATGCAGATGGTATGTTAAAAAATAAAGAAATATATAATAGCTTTGATACTGAAAAAATCTTAGGTAGACCACCAATAGTTGCAGTAAATTCATACTCTGGATTGGCAGGTATTGCTGCTTGGATAAATGGATATTTTAAACTAAGTGATATAAAGAAAATAGATAAAAATGATCAGAGGATTTTGCCAATTAAAAAATGGATGGATGAAGAATATGCTAATGGAAGAACTTCAAATATTGGCAATGATGAGCTTAAGGAATTAGTATTTAAATTTATTCCAAATATATTAGGCAAGGAAGAGACAAAGGCAATTTAGATGTTGATTGGAGGTAAAAAAGATGAAATTAACTGTTGCAGAAAAGATAATAAAGGACCATCTAGTTACTGGAGATTTAATAAGAGGAAGCGAAATAGGATTAAAAATAGATCAAACTCTTACACAGGATTCAACTGGAACTATGGCTTATTTACAGTTTGAGGCCATTGGAGTAGATAGAGTTAAGACAAAAAAATCAGTAGCCTATATTGACCATAATATGCTTCAAACTGGTCCAGAAAATGCAGACGACCATTTATATATTCAGACAGTTGCGAAAAAATATGGAATATATTTTTCAAAGCCAGGAAATGGAATATGTCATCAAGTGCATTTAGAAAGATTTGGAGTACCTGGGGAAACGCTTTTAGGATCTGATAGCCATACACCTACCTGCGGAGGATTAGGAATGTTAGCTATAGGGGCAGGAGGGTTAGATGTGGCTGTAGCAATGGCTGGGGGAGAGTATTATATAACTATGCCTTATATTGTAAAAGTTGGACTAACAGGTAAATTAAATCTTGGTGTATCTGCTAAGGATATTATTCTTGAAGTTTTAAAAAGATATAAGGTAGTAGGTGGACTTAATAAAATATTTGAATATACAGGCGAAGGGGTTAAATCTTTATCTGTCCCAGAAAGAGCAACCATAACTAATATGGGAGCAGAGCTAGGTGCTACAACCTCTATATTTCCTTCTGATGAAATTACTTATGAATTTTTAAAACTTCAAGGAAGGGAGAAGGAATATAGGAATATAGTGGCTGATGATGATGCTTTTTATGACGAAGAAATAGTAATAAATCTTGATGAATTAGAGCCAATGGTAGCTTGTCCTCATAGTCCTGATAACGTAGTTCCAGTATCTACATTAAAAGATATTAAAGTAAATCAAGTAGCAATAGGGAGCTGTACTAATTCATCTTATATGGATCTAATGAAAGTTGCAGAAATTTTAGATGGAAAAACTATATCAGAGGATGTGTCTTTGGTTATTTCTCCAGGTTCAAAACAAGTGTTAAATATGCTTGCTGCAAATGGAGGACTTTCTAAACTTATATCAGCTGGAGCTAGAATACTCGAATCTGGATGTGGTCCCTGCATAGGTATGGGACAGGCTCCAATTACTGACGGTATATCTTTGAGGACATTTAATAGAAATTTCAAAGGAAGATGTGGAACTCTTTCTGCAAATGTATATTTAGTAAGCCCTGAAGTAGCAGCAGTGTCAGCTTTAACGGGATATATTACTAATCCATCAGGTTATATGGAAAATATAAATATATTTATGCCAGAAAGGTTTTTAATAAATGATAATTTAATTGTTAATCCAGCTGATTATGGGGAAGATATAGATATTATCCGTGGACCAAACATTAAACCTTTTCCAAAATCTAAGGAATTAGGAGGAGAGATTAAGGGAAAAGTATTAATTAAAGTGAGAGATGATATAACTACAGATCATATAATGCCTTCTAATGCTAAGCTTTTACCATATAGATCTAATATTCCATATCTATCGGATTACTGTTTAACACCTTGTGACATAGAGTTTCCTAAAAGAGCTAAGGAAAATGGCGGAGGTATTATTGTCGCAGGATTTAACTATGGGCAAGGTTCAAGTCGTGAACATGCAGCTTTAGTTCCAGTATATCTGGGGATTAGGTCTATAATAGCTAAATCCTTTGCAAGAATTCATAAACAAAACTTAATCAATAATGGGATAATTCCTTTAGTGTTCGAGAATGAAGATGATTTTAATGATATAGATATGTTAGATGAATTAGTTATTGAAAATATGCTGGATCAGATTAATGAAGATAAGATTATTGTAAATAATAGAATTAAAAGTAAAGTATATAAATTGATATTAGATATAACTGAAAGGCAAAGAGATATGCTCAAAGCTGGTGGACTTCTAAATATGAAAGGGGAATAATTATGGAACATAATATATCTTTAATTTTAGGAGATGGTATAGGACCAGAAGTTATATCTTCTGTAGTAGAAATTATTGAAGCCACCAATCTTAATATAAATTGGGAAATAGTTAAGGCTGGAGAGAGTTCCATTACAACTTATGGTACACCTCTTCCGGATTATGTACTAAATAGCATAAAGAAAAATAAAGTAGCATTAAAAGGGCCTATAACTACTCCAATAGGTAAAGGATTTAGAAGCGTTAATGTAGGATTGAGACAGAGATTAAATCTCTTTGCAAATATAAGACCAATAAAATCTTATCCTGGTGTTGATGGTTTACATAAAAATGTAGATTTCATCATAGTAAGGGAAAATACAGAGGATCTATATGCAGGTATAGAGCATATGATAGGTGAAGATGCGGCTGAGAGTATCAAAATAATAACTAGAAAAGCAAGTGAAAGGATATGTAGATATGCTTTTGAATTGGCAAAGAAGGAAGGAAGAAAAAAAGTCACACTAGCCCATAAAGCCAATATTATGAAATTATCCGATGGTTTATTTCTAGAATGTGGAAGAAAGATTTCAGAAGAGTATAAGGATATAGAATTTGAAGACATAATAATAGATGCTATGTGTATGAAACTTGTTCAATCACCAAGTGATTATGATATAATCGTTGCACCCAATCTATATGGTGATATATTATCTGATTTATCAGCAGGATTTATAGGTGGATTAGGGTTAGCCCCTGGAGCTAATATAGGAGAAGGAATTGCAGTGTTTGAGCCAGTTCATGGATCAGCACCAGACATTGCAGGAAAGAATATAGCAAACCCTACTTCAGCAATATTATCTGGAATAATGATGTTGAAACATATAGGTGAGCTTGAAGCTGCAATTAGAATAGAGAAAGCTTTGGCTTTTACATTGGAGAATAAAGATAGTAAGACAATAGATCTAGGAGGAAATCTAGGAACTAAAGAATTTACAGAAGAGATTATTAAGCATCTGGAGGTGTCATAAATGGAAAAGAAATTTAGAAAGGTATTAGTTGCCAATAGAGGAGAAATAGCAATAAGGATATTTAGAGCTTGTAATGAGCTTGGAATAAGGACCGTGGCTATTTATTCTAATGAAGATAAGAACTCCTTATTTAGAACGAAAGCTGATGAGTCTTATTTAATAGGAAGAAATAAAGGACCTATAGAAGCATATTTGAATATAGATGAAATTATTAAATTGTCATTGAAAAAAGGAGTAGATGCTATCCATCCAGGTTATGGATTTTTATCTGAGAATCCAGAGTTAGCAAGGAAATGTAAAGAGGTAGGCATTGAATTTATAGGGCCAACACATGAGATGATGGATAGTCTAGGGGATAAGATAAAGTCTAAAAAGGTAGCACATAGTGTTGGAGTACCAACTATCCCAGGAATTGAAAAAGCAGTAGCTTCTGAAGAAGAAGCAATAGAGTTTGCTAGATTTGCTGGATATCCTGTTATACTTAAAGCAGCTGCTGGTGGTGGTGGTAGAGGCATGAGAGTAGTAAGAGATGAAAAGGATTTAATAAGGGAATACCATAGTGCAAAAAATGAAGCTAAAAAAGCTTTTGGTATTGATGATATATTTATTGAAAAATATCTTGAAAAACCAAAGCATATAGAAGTTCAGATATTAGGAGATAAATATGGAAATATAGTTCATTTATTTGAGAGGGATTGCTCTATACAGAGAAGACACCAAAAGGTTATTGAATATACTCCTGCATTTTCTATTACAGAAGAGCAAAGGCAAAATATATGTAATGATGCAGTTAAAATAGCGAAGGCTGTTAATTATAGAAATGCTGGGACTGTTGAATTCTTATTAGATAAACATGGAAATCACTATTTTATTGAGGTAAATCCTAGGATACAGGTAGAACATACTGTATCTGAGATGGTTACAGGAATTGATATAGTCCAGTCACAAATTTTAATAGCTCAGGGATATTCTCTGGATTCTGATGAAATAGGAATTAAAGGACAGGAAAGCATACAAATAAGAGGCTATGCAATACAATGTAGAGTTACTACAGAGGATCCATTAAATAACTTCGCTCCAGATACAGGTTATATAGATATATATAGAACTGGTTCTGGATTTGGTATTAGACTTGATGGAGGTAGTGGATTTACTGGCGCAAACATTAGCCCCTATTATGATAGTCTTTTAGTAAAGGTAACTTCCTGGTCTAGGACTTTTGAAGATGCTGCAAGAAAAGTAAAAAGAGCATTAAAGGAAGTAAAAATTAGAGGAGTAAAGACTAATATTCCTTTTTTAATAAATGTATTAAATCATGAGGAGTTTTTAAATGGAAAATGTGATACTGGATTTATTTCTCATAATCCAGAATTATTTGATATTACTGCAAAGGTGGATATTGAACTAAAGGTTCTAAACTTTATAGGAGAAAAGGTAGTAAATGAAACTATAGGTAATAAACCAGATTTTGATATTCCAAGGGTACCGAAGGTAAATAGACCTAGGAACCAATACGGTACTAAGCAAATATTAGATGAAAAAGGTCCTGAAGGTTTAGTAGAATGGATTAAAGATAGTAAATCTCTGTTAATTACAGATACTACATTAAGGGATGCACATCAATCTCTGATGGCTACTAGAATGAGAACTGCTGATATGCATAGAATCTCTAAAGCTATTTCAGTATTAGGAAAAGATTTATTTTCTTTAGAAATGTGGGGAGGAGCAACCTTTGATGTGGCTTATAGGTTTTTAAAAGAATCTCCTTGGGAAAGATTAGAAGTCCTAAGAAAGAAAATACCTAATGTATTGTTCCAAATGCTTCTAAGAGGTGCCAACGCAGTAGGATATAGAAATTACCCAGATAATGTAATTAGGGAGTTCGTAAGAGAAGCTGCTGAAAAGGGTATAGATGTTTTTAGAATATTTGACTCACTGAATTGGATAAAGGGTATGGAAGTAGCTATAGATGAAGTGTTGAAGGTAGGAAAAGTAGCGGAAGCCTGTATCTGTTATACTGGAGATATTTTAGATAAATCAAAGACTAAATATAACTTGGATTATTATATAAAGACTGCTAAGGAAATAGAAAAAACGGGAGCCCATATACTAGGGATTAAAGATATGTCCTCCTTATTAAAACCTCAAGCAGCCTATGAATTAGTTAAGGCATTAAAATCAGAGATTAGTATTCCTATTCATCTTCATACCCATGATACCAGTGGAAATGGAATAGCAACAGTACTAATGGCAGCTCATGCTGGTGTAGATATAGTAGATACTGCATTTAATAGCATGGCAGGTTTAACATCTCAACCTGCATTAAATTCTGTAGTTGCAGCTTTGGAACATACAGATAGATGTACAGGATTAAATTTAGATGATTTACAAGTTATTTCTGACTATTGGAGTACAATAAGGCCAATATATAGTCAATTTGAATCGGGATTAAAATCAGGAACTGCAGAAATATATAAATATGAAATTCCAGGAGGACAATATTCCAACCTTAAACCTCAGGTTGAGAGCTTTGGATTAGGTCATAGATTTGATGATGTAAAAGAAATGTATAGAGTTGTTAATGAAATGCTTGGAGATATTGTAAAGGTAACACCAACTTCCAAGGTTGTAGGAGATATGGCTATATTTATGGTGCAAAATGACTTAACTCCAGAAAATATCTATGATAAAGCTAAGGATATGGCATTTCCAGATTCAGTAGTTTCATATTTTCAAGGTATGATGGGTCAACCCATGGGGGGATTCCCTGAGAGGCTTCAAAAACTGGTATTAAGAGGTGAAGAGCCTATTACCTGTAGACCAGGAGAATTACTTCCTCCTGAGGACTTTGAAAAAATTGAAGAGTATCTAAGTGAGAAATATAATATAATTCCACAAAGGAAAGACTTATTATCTTATTCCCTATACCCTAAGGTTTTCGAGGATTATCTAAAGTATGTTGAAGAGCATGGAGACTTTAGTAGAATGGGCAGCGATATATTCTTTTATGGTTTAAGGGAAGGTGAAACTGGAGAAGTAGAAGTAGAAGAGGGTAAGGTTTTAGTCATTAAGCTCCTGGAAATAGGTAGATTAGATGATAGAGGATATAGAACTTTATATTTCGAAGTCAATGATAGTAGAAGGGCTATAAAAATACTTGATAAGGCAAGTAATATTGTGAAGGAAGGAGCCTTTACAATACAGATGGCAGACCCTGAAAATAAATTGGAGATTGGATCAAGTATTCCGGGAACAGTAGCAAAGATTCTAATAAAAGCTGGTGAGAAAGTTATAGAAGGCCAATTAGTTGCAATAATTGAAGCCATGAAGATGGAAACGCAAATTACTGCAGCTACTGCGGGTACTGTAAGCTCAATAGCTGTTAAGGAAGGTCAAAATGTAGAAGCTGGTGAACTTTTGATAAGATTAGAATAGGAAATATAAAAGGTTAGGCTAAATAATTAGCTTAACCTTTTAATAATTTATTCTAAAAAAGCATAGCAAGATTGGAGAAAATTATGTAGAATATACAGAATGGGATATTTTTGTAAAGGATGTGCAAATAAATGGATATAAAAAAAGATAGATATAAAGGAATTATTTTAGCTGCAATTGCTTCGACAATGTGGAGCACAGGCGGTATATTTGTTAAATTAGTAGATTGGAATCCAGTATCAATATCAGGATTGAGAAGCTTTATAGCTGCATTAGTGATGCTGACCTATATAAAGAAACCCAAATTTACAAAAACAAAGCCACAGGTTTTAGGAGCTATAACTACTTGTACCACTATGTTATGTTTTATTATGGCAAATAAATTGACTACATCAGCAAATGCAATATTATTACAATATACAGCCCCTATTTTTGTGGCAATTCTAGGAGTATGGATTTTAAAGGAAAAAATTCGATGGTATGATATTCTTTCAATTACAGTTGTATTTTTAGGAATGATATTATTTTTCATAGATAATGTGAATATAGGAAATACATTAGGTAATATTATAGCTATATTATCAGGATTTTCTTTGGCATGTATGACCATATCACTTAGATTACAAAAAGATGGTTCAGCTATAGACACTACATTTTTTGGAAATATTTTGACATTTATTATAGCAATACCCTTCTTTATATTTAACCCATTACCAGATATCAAAAGTATTATTATAATCCTTATAATGGGAGTATTTCAACTTGGCATTCCTTATATATTCTATGTAAATTCAACAAAATATCTTACTGCATTAGAGGCTATTTTAATTACTGTTATGGAGCCTTTGCTAAATCCATTATGGGTATATATTTTTGCAGGTGAAAAGCCTGGGACATATGCTATCATAGGTGGTATAGTGGTTATAGTTACTGTATTATTAAGAGGAATTTATGTATCTAAGTTGGAAAGTGTGGAGGAATAAGATACTAAAATAAGTAGAGCATTTGTTCCAATTTTAAATTTATATAATATTAAATAGATGTAAAAAAGAAGGAGTTTAATTACTAATATAGAATATATAACAATGGGGGATTATTTTGGAAAAATGGGAGTATAAGACTATTAAAGTTGAACCTAGAGGTATGATGGGAGGTATACTAGAGATAGAGGAATTTGATTATGAGCTTAATAAATTGGGGGAGCAAGGATGGGAACTAGTATCTTGTTTTTCGACAAATGCCAGTAATGGCTATAGCAGAGAAGCAATAGCTGTCTTCAAAAGAAGAAAATAGTATTAGGCAAAAAATATAGGGAAATTTGTTGGGAGTAATATGCAAAACAATATCATAGTTGTAAACATAAATAAACTTAAAGAACTTATAACAATGGCTTTAGACCTTTGGCTAGATAATACATATGAAGGTCTCAGGGCAGAGATACTAAAGTTAATAGGTGGAGGTAAGATATTTTGCTAAAGTAAAAAGTTGGTAAATTTTTGAGAAATAGGTAAGATTTTTAGAATTTTGTTGTCATAGATGGATCTGTTATAATTGGACTAAATTAGTAAACCTTCGTATTACAAGGTTTTATCTAAGTTAGTCTATTTTTAAATTATAAATTATAAGAAAAGCTTTTAAAGTTACATTAAAGGCAGCTTTTCTTGAAACTCATTTAGGTCATAACAAGTTCTTGATATGAGACATTAAAGAAGAACTTTCCTATTGATTGTAAAAAATATGAACCTAATTAGAAGTTATTACAATATATAGATGAGAGGCCGATCAATGTATAATATTTTTTAAGAAAGGTTAAGGCAGAGGAGGGGATAAGGGATTGGATGTTGCAGAGTTAACTCATTTAATTGAAAGCCATGGTAAGGATGTGTATGGATTTTGTTGTAAATTGACAATGGATAAACATCAAGCAGATGATTTATATCAGGAAACCTTTTTGAAAGCGTTAGAGTTATGCCATAAAATAGATAGAAACAAAAATCCAAAGAGCTTTCTCATAGCTATTGCAGCAAATATGTGGAAGAATCAGAATCGAAAATTTGGTTGGAGGCATAGGATTGCAAAGATAGTAGAATTTAAAGATGATTTTGATAATGAGTCATACATGATTGATACTACAACACCAGAACTTGTAGCCATAAATAATGAAGCTTATACGATGGTTGATAGAGCTTCAGCATCGTTAAATGATAAATTGAAAATACCTTTATATATGTACTACAATACTGGATTATCGATTGAAGATATTGCATCCGCACTCAAAATTCCAACTGGAACTGTAAAGAGTAGGCTTTATAAAGCTAGGAAATTAATTAAAGAATATATGGAGGTCAATGGATATGAAGGATTTTGAAAAATTAGACAAAATGTTATGGCAAGTCCTTTCTTCAGATAATGAACCAGATGACAGCTTGAATCGAAAAATTATAAATAAGATAGGGGAGAGAAATAGGATGAAAGGTATAAATAAAAGGAGATTATCGGTATCAGCTATGGTTGCTATACTTATAGTAGCAACATCTATTTCAGCATTTGCAGCATGGAAGTTACTAACACCTAAGGAAATTGCAGAGAATTTAGGGGATAATGGACTTGCCCTTGCTTTTGAAGGTGAAGGAGCTGTATCTATAGATCAGACTCAGACTATTGGAGATTATAAGATAACCTTAATGGGAATAGTATCTGGTAAAGAAATCAGTGATTTTAAACACTCTGCAGAAGAAATATTTCCAAATAGAACATATTCAGTACTCGCTATTTCCAAGGTAGACGGAACACCAATGCCTGATTCCCGTGATCCATTATATGATGAAATATCATTTCTTGTTTCACCTTTTATAAAAGGACATCACCCGAAAGACCTTAATATTTTTACAATGAATGGTGGAGCAAGCTGGTTTGTAAAAGATGGGATAATGTATAGGACCATGGAATGTGATGATATAGAAGTTTTTGCAGACAGAGGCTTGTACATTGCTGTTATGGATAATTTCGATATTACTAATGCCTATAAGTTTAATGCAGAGACAGGTGAAATCAGTCGTAATACAGATTATGAAGGAATCAACGCTTTATTTGATTTACCCATAGATCCATCAAAAGGAAATTATGAGGAAGCAGAGAAGTATATTCAGACATTGCTAAGAAATCAGGAGACATCAGATGAAGAATCAATGAATGAAGAACTAATAGATATTGAAGCTTTATTAAAAGATGCTGTATTAATACCAGAATCGGTACAGAAAGTGGTTCCTGACAAGGAGGGTATGATTAATTACTACTTTGCTGAACATAAACTTAAAGCAGATATTAATAGTTTATTTGAAGAAGGTCAAGTAGGCTTCTCTGACAGTAGATTTATGGATGATGACAATATCCTTGTTTTTTCGAGAGATGCTGATGGAGTCATTACAGTTATGACCTATAGAAAAAATAATTAATGTATTGGTTAGTGTGAACAATATATTATCATTAGCAAGATAGTTCCTTAGTCCTCCCTAAATATCATATTGAATGAATCAATAAAATACTATATTATAATCCTATAGTTAATTGTGAAAGAGAGGACTGAAGATGCTAAAATCAAACGTAGGAGAATTAGCTGCATTAGCCACTGCCTTTTGTTGGTCATTAAGTGCTACGGCATTTGAATTATCAGGAAAAAAAGTGGGATCATTATCAGTAAATTATATTCGATTAGTTACAGGCTTTATATTCATTAGTGTATTTACCTTTTTTACTAGAGGATATTTTCTACCTATTGATGCAACATCAAAAAATTGGATATTTTTAAGTATATCTGGATTAATAGGGTTTTTTATAGGTGATTTATTTTTATTTCAATCCTATCTAGAGGTGGGTTCCAGAGTATCTATGCTGATAATGGCCACATCTCCACCTATTGCGGCATTACTTGGATTTATTATTTTTGGTGAAAAGCTAAGATTAATTAGTATTCTTGGAATGGCAATAACACTCCTTGGAATAGCAATAGTTATATTGAGTAAAAATCCTGATGAGAAAAAGATAAAAGTAACCCATTCGGTAAAGGGACTTACTTATGCATTTTTAGGTTCTCTTGGACAATCGGTAGGACTAATATTTAGTAAAATAGGTATGGGAGAATATAACCCCTTTGCAGCAACTCAGATACGTATAATAGCTGGATTTATAAGTTTTACAATATTGTTTATATATTTGAAAAAATGGGATGACTTGAAGTTAGCGTTAAAAGATAAAAAGGCAATGTTGGGAATTACTATAGGGTCTATATTTGGACCCTTTGTTGGAGTATCATTATCATTACTATCCTTGCAATATACTTCAGCGGGAATATCATCTACGATAACTTCAATAGTTCCAGTAACTATAATACCATTATCAATGTTAGTTTTTAAAGAGAAGATAAAACTTAAAGAAATACTAGGGGCGATAACAACCGTTGCAGGTGTAGCAGTATTATTTTTATTTTAAAAGGTGGAGCATTGCTCCACCTCAGGCTATCGACATTCATATGCCGATAGCCTTTTTGTATGAATGGTGTTATAATGTAGATAACATTTTTCGGATAATATGCAAACTAGTTAAATTAATATCATATTTAAACTGTAGAAAAGAAATGTTTGGTATAATATACTAATTTTACGACGTAACGAACAAATTTTATATTATCTTGTGATGGATATTAAAGAGGAGGGTCTATGCAAATGAAAACTATGCTGAAAATTATGCGAATGCGTAAAAATGAAATTCCTGATGATATATTGCCTTTGTTTGAACACATTGTTCAAACATATAAAGGAGACGAATGCGATGAAAAATTTATAAAAGCGATGGAAGAGCAGCTCACCAAGGAGCAACGCTTCCGGCTATACGAGCAAAACGGAAGTTGTAGCGGTACTGGGTACGATAAAGAACGCAAAGCCTTCGCACTTGAACACGCTGACAAGCCCCTTGCCGAAAGGCTGGAACTATTTACAAATACCTTTGGTAGAACAGCTGTTTTGAATGATGATAATACAATCACAGTCACTTTTGCCTGTAACCATGGATACTACAAGCATGCCCCAAAAGGAATGTTTCGATTTCCGGCATCAATTGAAACATATTTTGAAAGATGCGCAGGTGGGCGTTTGTATGAATACCAAAAAGCATTGGGAATAAAACTGAAGATTAAGTCAGTTGATGTGTCTCCCCTTAGCGAAAATATTGTAAACCCCGTTGTATTTACGTTTGAGATAGTGGATTAATAACACACTTACCGAGCAAGCACAATTACATTTTATGGTTTGAAGCTACAGCAGGAAATTTTCATGATTCAGCAGTTTTTCCGTTGTTGTATAACAAACTTAGAGAAAAGTATGACGGAATTAAGAATGTAATTGTTGATGCTAGTTATAAAATCCCTACAATCGCTAAAATGATTATTGACGATGGCAAAACACCTATCATGCCGTACGATGGTCTAACCCCTTTACTTTCTCGCTTGTTTGTGTCAATATTTGAAGTTCTTGAAGAAATTTATAACGAAATTGTAATGGCTTCTTGATTTTTAGCAAACCAAGAAGCCATTAGTCAACAATCTAAGGTGGAGCATTGCTCCACCTTAGATTGTTTAATTTATATTATTTTCTAAAAATATTTTTTAAATTCATTATATTCCTTTATACCTGAGATACGCATCTTATTATTGATAATAAAAGTTGGGACAGAGGTTATCTTATATTCTACAGCCAGTTTATAATCTTCCATAAGTTTATCAGTATATTTTCCAGAATCTATAGCTTCATTCATTTCTGATATATTTAAACCTATAATTTTAGCGATTTCATTTAACACATTTTTATCAGCGACATTTAAACCAAGGGTAAAGTATGCTTTAAATACTGCTTCAGAATATTGAGTATACTTATTTTGATCCTTAGCATAATATCCGCCTAAGTGAGCTCTCCTAGTGTTAAACTTACTATTGATATTGTTATATTCAATATCTAGATCTTCTCCTAACATGGATAAATATTTTAAAGAATTTACTACATATTCCCTTGGATATACATCAAATAGATTCATTCCTTCTAAAGGAGTATTGGGATCTAGTTCAAATGGTATCCATTCTATATTATATTCTATTCCATCTTTTTTAAGTTTTTCGACTAAACCTAATCCAAAGTAGCAAAATGGTCATGCGAAATCTGAAAATGCTCTTATATTATACATAAATAATCCCCTCTCTATATTTTATAATATGTTTTATATTATATTTATACCCAAATTAGTATATTAAAGCCCATAAGGCATGAATAATAAATAAGCTATATCTAAAAGTGTACATGGTTTTGAAATCATGAGATTTATGATATACTAAATATCATAAATAAATTTCAGGAGGAAATTATGTTATTTAGTAGTCTTATTTTCTTATTTGTTTTTTTACCATCAGTAATTTTGCTCTATTATATATCTCCAAGGAAGTTGAGAAATTCAGTACTATTGATATTTAGCTTGTTTTTTTATGGATATGGAGAACCAAAGTATTTAATTATTATGCTTCTATCCATATTTGTGAATTATTTAATGGGACTATTTGTAGATAAGTATAGAAATGAAAAGAAGATAGCTAGATTTATTATATTTTTATCTGTATTTATCAATCTTTTTATTATTGGATATTATAAATATACTAATTTTATAGTAAAGAATATTAATCAAATATTTAATTCATCACTTCCTTTACTTAATATTGTAATGCCTATTGGAATTTCGTTCTTTACATTCCAAGGATTAAGTTATGTTATAGATGTCTATCGTGGTGATGGTAAAGTTCAGAGAAATCCGTTTAATGTTGCTTTGTATATATCTCTTTTTCCACAATTAATTGCTGGTCCAATTGTAAGATATGAAACAGTAGCAGAGCAAATAGACGATAGAACTGAAAGCTTAGAAGGTTTCTCTTATGGAATTGAAAGATTCATATTAGGTTTAAGTAAAAAAGTTTTAATCGCTAATAATGTAGGTTTTATTGCCGATGAAATATTTAAGCTTCAAACATCAGATTTGTCTGTAATCCTTGCATGGATTGGAATAATATCATATACTGCACAAATTTACTTTGATTTTTCAGGATATTCAGATATGGCAATTGGGCTAGGGCATATGTTTGGATTTGAATTTTTGGAGAACTTCAATTATCCATATATCTCTAGATCTATTACTGAATTTTGGAGACGTTGGCATATATCTCTAAGTACTTGGTTTAGAGATTATGTTTATATACCTTTAGGAGGTAATAGAGTAAGTAAAAGTAAATTTTTAAGAAATATATTTATAGTGTGGTTTCTAACTGGATTGTGGCATGGAGCAGCTTGGAACTTTATTCTTTGGGGATTATATTATGGATTTATATTAGTATTAGAAAAGATGTTTGTTGGAGAATATATTGAAAAATTAAAGAGACCATTTCAACATATATATACAATGTTTTTTGTAATTATAGGATGGTTACTTTTTAGATCTGAAACCATTTCATATGCTAAAGATTATCTTATGGCTATGTTTGGCATAGGTGGACAAGGATTGATCAGTTCACAAGGAATATATTATTTAATTGAATACAAATATCTATTTATAATAGCTATAATAGCATCTATTCCAGTCTATCCTGCTATTCAGAAGAGATTAGATAAGATGTCAAATTCATGGATTAAAGTATTAATCATTGATTATGTAAAGCCGTTTTTTATTATAGCATTATTTTTACTATGCATTATGTATTTGATAAATTCAACATTCAACCCATTTATTTACTTTAGATTTTAGAGGTGTTTTAATGAAAAGTCTTAAAAAATATTACCTGATAGTTTCTTTTCTGTTTATAATTTATTTAGGCATATTTATGACTATAATTACAGAAGATGAGAAAGTATCTATACTTGAGAATAGAACATTAGCAAATGCCCCATTCTTTACCAGAGAGTCCTTACTAAGTGGAGAATATTTTAAAGGGTGGGAAACTTATTTAACAGACCATATTTATGGTAGGGATTATTGGATTGAGAAATATATTTTTCTAAATATGTCCATTTTAAATAAAAGTGATATTAATAAAATTGTAATGGCTAAAGAAGGAAATCTATTACCATTTATACCGTTTAATACAAATCATGATTTTAAATTTTATAGTGAAAAAATTAATACTATGGCTGATAATATTCGTGATCTTGATAAATATATTAGGGAATATGGCGGACATTTTTTATTTGTTGGTATTCCAGAGCAGGCTTCTTATTTGAGAAGCAAATATCCAGATTATTATCGTAACAATGAAGAGTATTTAAATAATAATGAAACAATTATATTTAAAGCATTAAAAGAAAACAAGATCAATTATATTAATATGACTGAAAAATATAGACAAGATCTTAGGGAAGATTATTATTTTAAAACTGATCATCATTATACATTTAGAGGAGCATATAAGGCTTATACAGAGATAATTCAAAATTTAATCGATAAAGTTAGGATAGATAATGTTAGATTGCCTTTGACAGAAGACGAAATAGATTTCACTACTCTTCCTAATCCGATTTTAGGAAGTAGAAATAGAAAACTAGCTTATCTATATCCTACAGATGAAAAGATAGAAATTGGTTATCCTATTGAAAAAATCTCATATGAGAAGCTCACAAATGGACAATTGGATCCTGATTTCTATCAAATTAATAAGGACAATGATGGAAGACCTACCTATAATGTATTTATGGGGGGAGATCATGCAGAAACTGTTATCAAAACTAATAGAAAAGATCTGCCTAATTTATTGATTTTTGGTGACTCTTTTACGAATGCAATGGAACCACTACTTTACTATCATTTTAATGAAACTCGAATATTGGATTTAAGACATTATAAAGATAAGAGCTTATATGATTATATTAAAGAGCATAAGCCTGATGTTGTTCTTATGATTAGAGATGATTTAAATTATGGTACTTTGGAGGGTAATGGAAAATTTGATTAGATTAATAAATATTTTAAAAGTCTTAATGATATTCATTAAGGCTTTTTCTTGTTTATGAATACCACCCGCTAAGCGGGTGGTTCCAAAGAGCTTTCAGCGGTGA